>BQJV01000003.1 GCA_021604885.1 Acidimicrobiales bacterium | reverse complement strand
GGCTCCCACCACGGCGCCTGGCCCGCGAGTCGCTCGACACAGAACGGCGTGTCGTACATCTGCTCCTCGGTGATCGGCTCGTCGTACCCGGCGACCCCCGCGGTGTGGCTGAGAACGTGTTTCACGAGCACGCCCTCCTTCCCGTTCACCGCGAACTCGGGCCAGCAGGTGGCGACGGGCTCGTCCACCGAGAGCTCACCGCGGTCGTGAAGGACGAGGATGCACAGCGCCGCCATCATCTTGGTGGTCGACCACACGTTGACGATCGTGTCCGACTCCCACGGTTGCGTCGCGGCGACGTCCCGGTGTCCACCCCACAGGTCGACGACGATCTCGTCGCCGGCGATCACGCAGGCGGATGCGCCGAGGTCGCCCTCGGCGAAGTTGGTCGCGAACCCTTCGCGGACGCCCTCCCACGCCGGATCGCAGTGCCCACGGATATCGGTCATCGGGTCTCCTCGTTCGCCAGCAGGTCACGGTCGCGGACGAGTTCCTGCGCATGCACGGTCCGGCCCCGAAACACCGCAGCGTCGGGATCGGTGCACACCCACGCGATCGCGGCCCCGATCCCCGCCGGGGTACCGGGGGTGAAGTTGTCCTCGTACTGCTTCGCGCGACCGGCCGCGATCTGCCGTTCGGTCGGCACGTGCCCCGGGTCGATGTTGAACGCCCGGATGCCGTCATCGCGATGCTCGACCTCGAGCAACGGGGCCACGCGCTCGAAGGCAGCCTTCGTCATCGCGTAGCCCATTCCCCATCCGCCCTGGCCGATCCGGTTTTTCGGCGTCGCCCGGGCGGTTGCCGAGATGATGTTCACGACGATCCCGCCGCCCGCGTCGATCATGCGCGGCAGCGCGGCGCGGACGACCGCCAGCTGGGCGAAGAGGTTGCCCTCGAACAGGTTCGCGAGCATCTCGTCGGTGAGGTCCGCGAACTCGACCATCGCGCCGGGCCCCTGGTAGATCGCGTTGTTGACGACGACATCGAGCGCGCCGAGCTCGGTTTCCGCAGTCGCGACGGCGGCAGAAACCGATGACCGGTCCATCAGGTCCATGAACACGGGGACGGCGCGGCCGCCGGCCACCTCGATCGCGGCAGCGGTGGTGTCGAGGCCGCCGGGCACGACAACGGAGTCGTCACCCTCGAGCCGACGATCACCGTCGACCATCGTGCGTGCGGTGATCGCCACGTCGAAACCGGCTCCCGCGAGCGCGATCGCCGTGGCCTTGCCGATTCCCCGGCTCGCGCCGGTGACCAGAGCCGTGGGACGTGTCATCGACACCGACGCTAGGCGCAGGTCAGACGTCGATGCGATCCTCGGGCGCCTTGTCGAGTTCGTACGCGGCATGCAACGCGGCGACCGCATCCTCGGCCTGTGCCTCGCGCACCACACACGAGATACGGATGGCTGACGTCGAGATCATCTCGATGTTGATTCCATGGGCGGACATCGTCTCGAACATCGTCGCCGCGACACCCGGATTGGTCTGCATGCCCGCGCCGATGAGACTCACGCGGGCGATGTCGTCATCCGTGATCACGGCATCGGCACCCAGCTCGTCGGTGATCGACGTGACCGCGGACGCGGCGACCGCCACTTGCTCGTGAGGCAGCGTGAAGCTGATGTCGGTACGCCCCTCGGCCGAGACGTTCTGCACGATCATGTCGACGTTGACTTCGGCGTCGGCGAGTCGTCGGAACAGCAGTGCCGCGACACCGGGGCGATCGCTCACCCCCGAGACGGTCATCTTCGCCTCCGACGTGTCGTGGGTGATCGCCGAGATTATGGCGCGTTCCATGGGAGCCTCCTCGGTGACCCAGGTGCCCGGCACCCAGGAGAACGCGCTGCGAACGTGCAGCGTGACTCCGTGGGATCGGGCGAGTTCGACCGACCGCATGGCCGGCTTCGGACAACCGGTGGCGGTCATCTCGAGTAGTTCGTCGAATGAGATGTGATCCATTTTTCGGGCGTCGGGCACGAGCCGGGGATCGGTCGTGAAGACGCCGGGCACATCGGTGTAGAGCTCGCAGGCGTCCGCGCCCAGTGCGTGGGCGAGCGCGACGGCGGTGGTGTCGGAGCCGCCCCGACCGAAGAATGTGACGTCGTTGTCGCTCGACACACCCTGCGACCCACCGACGACCGGAACCTTGCCCGCATCGAGCGCTTCGCGGATGCGGTAGGGGTTGACGTCGAGGATCTTGGCATTGCGATGCGTGGTGTCGGTCTTGAACCCGGCCTGGCTGCCGGTGAACGACGCACTCTCGATCCCGCGGTCGTGCAGCGCCATGGAGACGAGAGCGCACGCCTTGCGTTCACCGCCGGTGATCAGCATGTCCATCTCGCGTCCCGGCTTCGAGGTGGAGACCTGCTCGGCGAGCCGGAGCAACTCATCGGTTTCCTTGCCCATGGCGGAGACGACGAGGACGACCTCATCGCCGCGCTTTCGACAGCGCGCGACGTGATCTGCGACCTCGCGGATGCGATCCGGGTCACCCACCGAGGTTCCGCCGAATTTCTGGACGTACAGGGCCACGACAAAAGGCTACCCGTGGGGTCACCCGACCCCGGCGGACTTCAGCGAGAAACGATCATCTCGATGCTGCGCGAGCCATCGACGCGAAGACCGCCGACGATCAGCTCGGGATGCGAAGCGTCCACCGGGACATCCGGCGGAAGGTCGACCAGCACCGCCTGCCGGTCGAGATCCTCGAACAGCGCGACGACGGGTGCCGTGAGGTCGAGGCCGACCGCGTCGAACGCGGCGCGGAAGTCGACGGGGAGTTCGTGGACGAGCAGGCGTTCGCCGGACGGCCACGCCGCGACCCGCACCCATTGCGGCTTGTCGAGCCGGTTCCGCAGACCGGCACCACGGATCCTGCGAACGAGCGTGCGGCTGTCGACGGCCAGCGCGCCGAGGTCGACGGCGCGGTCTCGATCGATCACGTCGACGTCATAGTGGTCGCCCTGGAACCCGAGGCGACGCTTGCCGAGACCGCGGGCGAACTCGTGCAGTTCGTCGTAGGAGGCATCGCTCACGAGGTGGGCCCAGCGCGTCCCCCGCCACTGCCATCGCGCTTCGTCCACCAGGATCGCCACACGGGCACGGTACCGGCGCCGTCCGGCGTCACGTCCGTGAAAGACTCTCGCTCGTGGTCGATGCGGATGCGAGCGAGATCCTGCTGCGGGTGCCGGCGCGCGCGCCCTACGCCCGGATCGTCCGTGTCGGCGCTGCGGCGCTCGCGTTGCACCAGGGCATGGGATTCGAGGAGATCGACGATCTCCGTCTCGCCATCGACGAGGCGATGATCGTGCTGCTCGACGGGATCGATGACGACGCCGAAGCTCTCGAGGTCGACATCGACGTCGTGTTCCGAGTGGACGACGGCCGGTTCGAGCTGGAGGCCACACGCGGCACCACCGGAACCGTCACCGAGGCTGCCGTGCACCGATTCGACGCGATCGCCGGCGGGCTCGTCGACGACTACGACATCGACGCCGAGCACGGCTGGCTGCGACTCCGCAAGACCCCCGCGCCACCGACCGACGACGACTGACGAGTCACGGACGACGTTTCAGGACGGGAGCTCGTCGAACACGCCGAACGCGGCACCGGGGACCGCGAGCACCTCGCCGGAGGCGTCGAACATGAAGAGGATGACGCCACAGTTCGTCGGCAGGGCATGGGCGCAGTCGATCGAGGGTTCACCCGGCGTGTGGATGAAGCGCTCCACGGTCGCCGCTCCGGAGTAGTCGCCGTCGAAGTCCGTCTCGACGGGTCCTGCGACCCGGCATCGGAACGTCTGGAAGCTCAGGGGAAGCTGAGCGCCGCATTGGGCGGCGACCGCCGTGAAGCCACTGCCGCCCGCGAACCCGACGACCTCGACCGGCACCATCGATCCGCTGAGCACTGCGAGTCCGGCACCGATGGACGTCGACTTCTCGAAGTCGAGACGCACACGAGCCTGATACTGCGCCTGGCCGGGTTGCCCCGGAGGAGAGGCGAGCACGACGAACTCGCAGCCGCCCGAGACATCGACGAGGAAGGCGGCGCAGTCGATCGGTCCGAACTCGTCCGTGTCCCATGATCGACGCACGGTTGCCGTGAACGAGTGGCCGCGCTCCCATGGATCGAGCGGACCGCCATCGCAGATCCGCGTCGCCATGTCGATGCTGATGACCCCACTGAGCTGACGCGGACACACCCCGGCATATCCGGGATCACTGGACGGCCTGTCGACCACCACGTCGACCGTCTGCGTCAGCTGCAGGTCCTCGCGGGGCGTCACGCTGAGCGGCGGCACGGACGCGAGCACGAAGGTCGTGGCGTACAACTGTGTTGCCTCGCTGTCCGCCGAGGGAGCGTCGAACCCCTTGAGGACGATCGCGCAGGCGGCGTAGCCGTAGACCGGGTGGACGAAGATTCCCGTAGAGCAGTCGTACGTCCCTCCGTCCGCCGTGACGAAACGACGGGCGATGAACGTCGACGAGTAGGTCGACCCGGGGGTGGTGTCGAAGGCCGCGCCGACGTCGATGCACCCCAGCTCCACGCCGGTCCCGATTCCCGACCCTGCATGGATGCACTGGAAGAACTGCTTGGCCGCGTACGAACGGTCGAGGTTCGTGGCGTCGACCGACATCGTGTCGCCGTCGGCCGCGAGCGTGAGCGACGGCGTCACGGTCACGAGCGGCGAGCTCGTGAAGTTCGCCTCCCGCGCGACATAGCTGTAAGGCGCTGCGTTGCCATGACGAACGCCGAGCACGCACAGCACCGCCGCACAGTCGCGCTCGACGCCATCGGCATCGTCGATCCACCGCTGCACCGCGACGGTGGCCGCGACGTCGGGCACGGCGCCGGACGCGGGGCCGAGGTCGACACAGCGGTTCGGCGCCACCTCGAGATCGGGGAGCGGAGTGAGCACCACACACTGGACGACGTCGGTGGCGACCCCGGTCTCTCCCCCGTTGAATCCGACCGTCGTCTCGCTGCGATCGCCGAGAAGCGTGTTCGGCATGATGGTGACCAACGGTCCCGAGACGTCGAGCTCGAGGGGCACCTCCAGAACGAGCGACACCGTCAGGGCGACCTCTGCACCGAGCAGGAAGACCGAGCACGGCTCGGCCGCGCAGTCGACCTGCACGCCACCCATCGAATACGTACGAGCCACCGCGTGGGAGATCGAGTAGGTCGGACCACCGAGGGCGGCGAGGGTCGTGCACGCGCTCGTCGCGGCGATCAGATCGGTGAACGTCGAACCGGAACGGCAGATCCCCACGCCGCTGGACGTGGACGCTCCGTGGTTGCCCTCGATGAGGATCGTCTGTCCTTCGACGAGTCCGGTCGACGGCGTGACGGTCAGGCTGCCGCCGCCGATGCCCGCCGAACTGGCACCGGGCAGACCGAGCAGCGCGACCACGCCGACGACGACCACCCAACGACTCCGCCCCGCCCACGCTCCACGCATGCAACAACGTTCGCGTCACGCTGCGTGAGTCGCAAACTCGCCTACCGACCGCTGGACCCGAACCCGGTCTCGCCCCGCTCGGTGTCGTCCAGCACATCGAGCTCGACGAATGCGACGTCGGCGACCGCCTGCACGACCAACTGGGCGATGCGCTCGCCCCGGGCGATCTCGAACGGTGAGTCCGGGTCGAGGTTGACCATGCATACCTTCAACTCCCCCCGATAGCCGCTGTCCACCAGCCCGGGCGTGTTCAGCACGGTCACGCCGTGTTTCGCGGCGAGACCGCTGCGCGGCTGCACGAAGCCGGCGTAGCCCTCAGGAAGCGCGATCGCGATGCCGGTCGGCACGACCGCCCGGCCTCCGCCGGGGGCGAGCACGACGGCCTCGCGGGCGACCAGGTCGACGCCTGCGTCACCGGGTTTCGCGTAGGCCGGGAGCGGCAGGTCGGGGTCGAGGCGAAGGACGGGCAGTTCGATCACGGCCGCACCCTAGCGAGCCGACGGTGAGCACGGCCGGGCGTCTACCCTGGCCCGATGCTCGCCTGGATGGATCTCGAGATGACGGGGCTCGACCCCGACCGGCACACGATCGTCGAGATCGCCACACTGCTCACCGACGACGATCTCGACATCATCGCGGAGGGCCCGGACCTGATCGTCCACGCAACCGCGGACGAGCTGGCCCACATGGACGACTTCGTCACCGACATGCACACCCGCAGCGGTCTGCTCGACGAGATCACCGCCTCGACGGTAAGCCTGAAGGAAGCGGGCGCGCAGACCCTGGCCTTCCTGCAGGAGCACATCGCCGAGCCCCGCAGCGTGCCGCTCTGCGGCAACTCCATCGGGACGGACCGGCGCTTCCTCGCGAAGCAGCTCCCCGATGTCGAGGAGTTCCTGCACTACCGCTCGGTCGACGTGTCAACGCTCAAGGAGCTCGCTCGACGCTGGCATCCCGAAGCGTTGGCGTCCGCACCGAAGAAGGCGGCAGGCCACCGAGCGCTCGATGACATCCGCGAGAGCCTCGATGAGCTCCGTCACTATCGCGGCGCCCTTTTCGTGAGTTCCGCGTCCTCCCAATAGGGTGCCCGGGTGCCCGAACCCGTCTACCGGAAACAAGAGCAGGAACCCGCCTCCGAAGAGGTGATCGAGGTCGCGCCCGGCATCCTCCGGATGCAACTCCCGATCTCCATGCCCGGTCTCGGTCATGTCAACACCTATGCCCTGGAGGACGAGCGCGGATTCGCCCTCGTCGACCCGGGCCTCCCCGGCCCCGAATCGTGGGACGCGTTGATGGGCCGCCTGAAGACCGCGGGGATTCCGCTGGAGCGGGTCCACACCGCGATCGTCACCCACTCGCACCCGGATCACTTCGGTGGGGCGGACCAGCTCCACGAGGAGGCCGGCGCCGACGTGCTGACCCACGAGTCCTTCCGCTCGATGATCACCGAAGCCAACGACGACATCGACATGGACCTGCTCGACGCCAGCGAGGACGAACTCCTCGAGATCTGGAAGCGGCGCTTCGATCAGTTCGAGCCGACGCCGTGGGGCACACGCCGCGAGCCGCCGCCGGACGAGGCCATTCGACGATGGATCGTCATGGGCGACGCAAGCCACCGACGCTTCCGCGGGCCCGAGCCGACCGTGCGCGTCGCGGACGACGAGGCCGTGCGCCTCGCCGGCCGGGACTGGTTCGCCGTCCACACCCCCGGTCACACCATCGACCATCTGTGCCTCTTCGACCCCGAGCACGGCGTGCTCCTCGCGGGCGACCACGTCCTGCCGACGATCACCCCCCACATCGCCGGATCGAACGAGGTCGAGGATCCGCTCGCCACGTTCTTCGCGTCGCTCGACAAGGTCGCCGGCCTGCCGGGTCTCACCTGTGCGCTCCCGGCCCACGGCCACCCGTTCGAGGATCTGGCCGGGCGCTGCTCCCACATCCGCGAACACCACGACGATCGACTGCAGATCCTGCGCGACGCCGCAGAGGACAACATCGACGCACCGGTCCAGGCCTGGATGAAGGTGCTGTTCAAGGAACGGTCGTGGGGCGAGATGGCGGCATCGGAGACCTACGCCCACCTCGAACATCTGCGGGTCATCGGCGAGGCCTCGACGCGCCGCGATGACGACGGCCTCCTGCGCTTCACGCTCCCCGCGGCCTAGAGAGGTCGGACGCGAGCGACACTTCCGGCGACACCGTCGGTCGTGAGCCAGGTGTCGACCCCACCGTCGACGGCCTGCCAACGCAGGCGAACCTCCGTCGCGCGCTCCACGCCGGGACCGTGTTCGAGCTCCGCCCGACAGGCCTCGCGATCGACACCGGCGCGGTCGAGCGCCTCCTCGACCGCCATCCACTGGGCCGCGTTGTTGACGTGGCCGAGCACGTCGAGGTCGGCGAATCGGACCGGCCACGGGTCGTCGTGCACGTCCTCCGGCCACGCGGACGGCAGCGTCGTACGGGCCGAGATCTTCCGCTGGCCCGCGCTCGCACCCCACGTGTCGAAGAACGCCTCGGGCAGCGCGGCGGGCCGGCCGGTCTCACCGTCGACATGGACCCAGATGGTGCACCCCTCGGCGTGGGCACCCTGATCGCCGTGCAGCTGTGTGCGCCGCTCCGCCCAACGGCCCCCGTAGCCGCTGCACCAGGTGGCGAGGTCCACCCACTCCTCGAACTTCGGAGCCTGGTGCAACTCGACCAGCGTGCGGCGCACCACCCAGTTGTTCGGGTTCGCCATCGTGCTGTCGGCGGCATCGTCGCGGGCGATGTCCTGGAGATGACGGACGAGCGCATCGAGGCGGCACCGTCCCGTGGGGTCCACATCCGCCAGACGAATACGCCGACCGGTCTCGAACACGCGGCCGTTCACGGGGCGTTCCGTGATTTCTGCAGCGCCCGGTTCAGCCATCGCCCGGAACCGTAGTTCCCTGCAATTGGAAGGCAAAACCACTCCCGCAGCGGCGGCACGGAAGCGATCGGCTGGAGATTCCGGGGAAAATGCCGATTAATCAGTTGACGGTCACGGAATAGTCCGCGACCGTGGCACCCGCCGGAAGGACCGGCCGCGATCAGGAGTCGTCATGGACACGATCATGTGCAACGAGCATTTCAACGGCACGGCCGTCGATGCGCGCACGCGTGTGTATGCGACGACCGGTCTTGCCATTGCGACCTCGTGGGCCTTTGTCACGAAGCCGTCTGGCAACCAGCGGCCCTCTGGCGCTCCTCCCGGGTGAAACCCACCCACACAAGGGAGAACCGCACCGAGGCCGCCAGACATCTGGCGGTCTTTCTGCTTTTCGGCCCGGCTGCACACGCCGAGCCCTGACCGCACCACCGAGACCACCACCACAACCACCGAAACACACCACCAACACACAACCCGGAAGGAGACGAGGTCATGGGACCCCTCGTCGACATCACGACCACCACCCTCGACAACGAGGACCTCGCAATGGAACACGACATGCGACACGCCACGAACGACTGGGAGGCCCTCGCGGCCTGCCGCTCGGTCGACAACGCCGCTGACCTGTTCTTCAGCGAGGACATCGGTGAGATCGCCGCCGCAAAGCGCGTCTGCGCTGAGTGCCCGGTGCTCGCGCCGTGCCTCGAGGGGGCGCTGGACCGGCGTGAGCCCTGGGGAGTCTGGGGCGGTCAACTCTTCATGAACGGCAAGATGCTGACCATCAAGCGTCGTCGAGGCCGGCCGCCGAAGGTGGCCCGTCCCGAGGACCAGATGCCGGTCGTGCCGGTCCCTGCTCACCTGGTCGCCCAGGCCGAGCCGCTGACCGCCTGACCGGGGCCTCCCTCCCCCTTCGGTGACCTCCCCCAGGCCCGGGCAACGGCTTCACGCGAGCCCCGGCTTCGTCACCGACACGACGCCCTGGGGTGGGACACGGACACCGAGTCCCGTCCCACCCCAGGCAACGTCGTGCCCCTACCGTCACAAGGTGGGACGGGACTCTGACCCCGGCGTCTCAACTTCAGGGGGCGGGAACGTTGGGAACGGGACCGTCGTTGGAAGCACAGGCGCAGTCGGCGGGTTTCCCCGCCGACCGCAGCCCGGCCGTGTCGGCCGGGTACCGTTTTCCCTGTGGAGCTCCCGATGCGATTCCCCCGAATCATCGCCACGTTCGTCGCCCTCACGCTGCTCGCCGCCGCCTGTGGCGACGACGGCGACGACAACAACACGATCAGCCTCGGCGACAACGGCCTGACCCCGTCGATCGACGACATCCAGGTCGAGGTGCGCGACGGCAGCACCCGCGGCCTCGCATTCGCCACGTTCGACAACGAGCAGGTCGGTCTCGAGCAGTACCTCGGCGGGCCACTCGTCATCAACTTCTTCGCTCAATGGTGCGTGAACTGCGTCCAGGAGATGCCCGCCTTCGAGCGGATCTCGCAGGAATTCGCCGCCGAGGTCACCTTCCTCGGCATCTCGATCGACGAGGATCCGGCGGACGCCCTCGAGCTCGTCGACCAGACCGGCGTCACCTACGACGTCGGTTGGGATCCGTCCGAAGAGCTCTTCGCCCACTTCCAGGGGCTCTCGATGCCGACCACCGTGTTCGTCGATGCGGACGGGAACGTCGAACGGGTCTGGTCCGGCGTGCTCAACGACGACAGCCTGCGCGATCGCATCACCGAGGACCTCCTCTGATGGGTGAGTTCGCCTGGCCGTTCGGCCTCGGCCTGCTCGCCGCGTTCAATCCGTGCGGCTTCGCGATGCTGCCCGCTTACCTCTCCTACTTCCTCGGCATCGAAAGCAAGCACCACGACCAGTCGCGCCTGACCACCGTCATTCGTGGACTCGCCGTGGGCGGCGTCATGTCGCTCGGGTTCGTCGCCGTGTTCGGGTCCTTCGGCCTCCTCACCGCCACGGTGCTCTCCCAGGGCACCGTGCTCGACTATGTGCCATACGTGATCATCGCCGTCGGTGTGTTCATGATTCCTCTGGGCATCGCGATGCTGATGGGCAAGGACATCGTCCTTCGGGTGCCGAAGATGAACAAGGGCACCGGCAGCCGCGACCTCGGGTCCGTTTTCATGTTCGGCGTCAGCTACGCCGTCGTGTCGCTCGGCTGCACGGTCGGCATATTCATCATCAACATCAGCGACTCGTTCACCCGCGACGGGATCGCCCAGGGCACCGGCAACTTCCTCACCTACGCCGCCGGCATGGGATTGGTGATCACCTTCCTGACGATGAGCCTGGCGCTGGCCAAGTCCAACGTCGCCGTCAGCATGCGCAGGCTGCTCCCCTACATCGGACGGGTTTCGGGCGCGCTCCTCGTGCTGGCCGGCATCTACATGATCGACTTCGGCGTCTGGGACTACCGCGTGCTCATCGACGGCAACGTGACCGCCGGCAACCTGCTCGTCGACCAGGTCGAGGAGCTGCAGACCGCCACCACCGTCTGGATCGAAACGACCACCACGGAGCGCATCGGCGTCCTCTCGTTGATGGGCATCCTCGGGGCCCTCATGGTCGCCTGGCGTGACGACGTGACGGACCCCGCCAAGCGGCTCGGCATCCTCATCATCTTCTGGGGAACGATGCTCCTGATCGAGGCGGTCAACGGCTTCGACTTCGTGTTCCTGCCCCTCGTTCGCTTCGTGGCCGGATGGCCCGCACGCATCGGTCACTGGTTCACCGATCCGGATCGGGCCGGTGTGCCGCTGGAGATCCTGTTCGTCGCGCTCGTCGGCTGGATCGTGTGGCGGCGAGTGGATCGCTATCGTCCGCAGCATGCTCCGAGAGTTGTTGGCGCGACCTGAGGTCACCGAGATCTGCGAACTGCGCGGCTCGTTCGGGATCATGGCGTTCCACGGTGGCAACCTCGAGCGCTGCACGGACGTCATCGCGGCGGAGATCGCCGCCCGCACCGACAGCTCCCTCTACGCCGTCGTCCAGGCGCCGCCGATGCGCGAGCACGTGCCCTCGACCGCGTTCGACCCCGAGCATTCGACGGCACTCCGCTCGTTCATCGAGCACGTCGACATCGTCATCGCCATCCACGGCTACGGCCGCGAGGACCGCTTCTGGGACCTCCTGCTCGGCGGCCGCAACCGCGACCTCGCGGCGCACGTCGGTGCTCACCTGCGTCAGGGCATCGACGACCGATTCGGGGTGATCGACGATCTCGAGGAGATTCCGCAGGGGTTGCGGGGCCAGCACCCGGCGAACCCGGTCAACCTCCCGATCCAGGCCGGCCTGCAGATCGAACTCCCCCCGACCACCCGCTGGAACCGCGAGGAGGCCGAGTGGTCGGACTGGCAGGGCACGGGGCGCGCACCGCAGGTCGAGCAACTCATCGACGTGCTCTGTGGTGCGGTGCACAGTTGGGCGGCGTGACCCCCTCGGGGCGAAACCGGCCGCAGTAGCCTCGACGGATGGACCTCCGCATCTTCGTCGAGCCTCAGCAGGGCACTACCTACGCCCGCCTCCGCACCCTCGCGCAGGAGGCCGAAGCGCTCGGGTTCGACGCGTTCTTCACCTCCGACCACTATCTGAACATGGGCGACGGCGACGGCCTCCCCGGGCCGAACGATGCGTGGACGACCCTCGCCGGCCTCGCCCGCGACACCGAACGTCTCCGCCTCGGCACGCTCGTCACCCCGGTGACGTTCCGGATGCCGGGTCCCCTGGCGATCGCGGTGGCCCAGATCGATGAGATGTCCGGCGGCCGCGTCGAGCTCGGACTAGGCGCCGGCTGGTTCGAGGACGAGCACCGCGCCTACGGCATCCCGTTTCCCGCGATCGGCGACCGCTTCGACCAGCTCGAGGAGCAGCTCGCGATCGTCACGGGTCTGTGGGAGACCTCGACCGGCGAGACGTTCTCCTTCTCGGGCGACCACTACACGATCACCGATTCGCCGGCGCTCGCCGTGCCGACGCAGGACCCCCGGCCGCCGATCGTCATGGGCGGCTACGGGCCGAAGCGCACACCGCGACTCGCAGCCACGTACGCACAGGAGTTCAACCTGCCGTTCCCCCCGAGTGGCATCTTCACCACGTTCGCCGACGTCGTGCGGGCCGCCTGCGAGGCCCAGGATCGTGATCCGGCGACGATGACGTTCTCGACGGCCCAGGTGCTGTGTTGCGGCACGAACGAGGCCGAGATCCAGCGGCGGGCCGCCGCGATCGGGCGCGAGGCGGACGAGCTGCGCGAGAACGGCGTCGCCGGCACCCCGGCGGAATGCGCAGAGAAGATCCGTGGGTTCGCGGCGGAGGGCGCGACCCGCGCCTATCTCCAGGTTCTGGACGACACGGACCTCGACCACATCCGCCTGGTCGCGGCCGAAGTCGCGCCGCTGTTGGCCTAGCCGACCGCGGCCTCGATCTCGGCGGTCACCGCGTTGAGCTCGGCCATCGAGCCGGCTCGGTCGTCCGCGTAGCCGAGGATCGCCGCAGAGATGCGTTCGCTCCAGACGGGCACGCCGGAGACATCGCCGCCCATGAGCTCGAGCATCGCCATGAAGGGGCGACACACCGCTTCGCGGAAGTCCGGATCGTCCGGCCACGCCTGGCCCTGACCGCAGTCGTCGACCCCGTCACCGGGATCGACCACGCCGACGTCACCGCCGACACCGTCATCGGCCGTCGCATCATCGGCGACGGAGGGACCCGGCGTGGCATCGCCACCGTCGTCTCCGAAGCACCCCGTGGCGAGCACGGTGAACACCGCGACCGTTGCGAGCAATCTGGTCATACGACGCATGTTCGACCTCCTGGTCCGCCGTTTCATGCTCCATCGACGGTTCCGGACGATTCGTGAGCACCTAGGGCGCGAGGCGCTCGATGACCCAGCCGTCGTCGGCCCGGCGATACCGCAGGCGATCGTGGAGGCGATTCGGCCGACCCTGCCAGAACTCCATCGATCGCGGTCGGATCAGGTAGCCGCCCCAGTGCGCCGGTCGCGGCACCGAACCCGGGAACCGCGCCTCCACCTCGGCCCACTGGGTCTCGAGTTCCGATCGGGACGCGAGCACCGTCGACTGATCGCTCGCCCACGCACCGATCTGGGCTCCGCGCGGACGCGACGCGAAATAGGCGTCCGATTCGATGTCGGGCAGATGCTCGACCTCACCCACCACCCGGATCTGGCGTTCGATCTCACGCCACACGAAGGTGAGCGCGGCACGGCCGGACGCGGCGATGGCCGCTCCCTTCGCCGAGTTGCGGTTCGTGTGGAAGACGAGCCCGCGCTCGTCCGCCCCCTTCACCAGAACGGCGCGTGATTCCGGCCAGCCATCGACACCGACCGTGGCCACGGTCGCGAGGTTCGCGTCGAACGGATTCGTCGACGCCCAGGCGTCGAACCACTCCTGGAACTGCGCCATCGGTGTGGCTGCGAGGTCAGACTCGTCCAGGCCGGCGAGGCCGTACTGCTCCCGCATGGCGGCGAGGTCCATGTCGGCAGCCTACGGTGCGGTTGTGGACCGGCGAGCGTTCATCGTGGTTGCTGTGGGTGGCGTGGTCGGCGCGTCCGTCCGCTGGCTCACGGGCGAGGTGATCGACGACCGCATCCTCACGCTGCTGCTCGTCAACACGATCGGCACCGGCATCCTGGGCGCGGTCACTCACGGCATCCTCCACGGCAACAGCACGCGCAACCTGCTTCTCGGCGTCGGGTTCTGCGGTGGGCTGACCACCTTCTCGACCTTCGCTGTCGAGGTCGCGGTGCGCCTCGACGATGGCAAGGTCATCGACGGGCTCGGTGTCACCCTCTTCTCGGTGGTCCTCGGGCTCCTCGCCTTCCTGGCCGGCGTCATGACAAGTCGGTGGGCGACATGATCGTCCTCGGATTCGTCGTGGCTGCGGGTGTCGGCGCGGGGGCTCGCTGGTATCTCGGCGGCGCGCTCGGCCGACTCGGCGGCACGATGGTCGCGAACACGCTCGGCTCCTTTCTTCTGGGTCTGCTCGTCGGCCAGTCCGACGGCACCACGACGGTCGTCGGCGTCGCCGGACTCGGCGCGTTGACCACCTGGTCAGCTCTGATGGCCCAGCTCGGCGAGCTCGGTCGGACGGACCGGGAGCGGGCGGTGCGCTACGGGGCGGTGTCGCTCATCGGCGGCGTCGCCGCGGCGTGGCTCGGTCTGAAGATGGGCTGATCACCAGGTTTTTCGGCGCGACGCTGATTTCGGTACCCTCGACGAGCGGGTTGAATCGCGATCGTCGCCGGCGACCCAGAGTTCGCACCGAACATGGTCTTCAGCAGCGTCACATTCCTGTTCTTCTTCCTGCCTGCCGCCCTTGCGGTGTACGCCCTCGCGCCACGCCCACTCCGCAACGTGGTCCTGCTCCTCATCAGCCTCGTCTTCTACACCTGGGGTTCCGGCGCGATCGTCGGCGTGCTGTTCGTGTCGGTCATCGTCGACTACGTACTCGGGTTCGTGGCGGCGGCCGGCGCGCGCCTCGACGACCACCGGCTCCGGCGCCTCGCCATCACCGCATCCGTGGTCGTCAACCTGTCGCTGCTCGCGTGGTTCAAGTACGCGGGCTGGCTCATCGAGAACGCCGCCGACGCCGGTCTGTACTCGGGCGCGGCCCCGGACATCGTGCTGCCGATCGGCATCTCGTTCTTCACCTTCCAGTCGATGAGCTACACGATCGACGTGGCCCGCGGTCGCTGCGACCATCTCGTCAACCCGATCGACTTCGCCTTGTACGTCACGCTGTTCCCCCAGCTCATCGCCGGGCCGATCGTGCGGTACCACGAGATCGAACCGGAGATCCGCCGCCGTGACCTGACCACCCACCACCTCGGTGAAGGGGCCGTCCGCTTCGGCCACGGACTCGTGAAGAAGCTGGTGATCGCCGACACCGTCGGTGTCGTGGCCGACGCGGCGTTCGGCGCCGACGAGCTGACGATGGGCGCCGCCTGGGTCGGCGCGCTGGCCTACACGATGCAGATCTACTTCGACTTCTCGGGCTACTCAGACATGGCGATCGGGCTCGGGAAGATGTTCGGGTTCACGATCCCGGAGAACTTCGCTCGCCCGTACTCGGCCGTGTCCGTCACCGACTTCTGGCGCCGCTGGCACATCACGCTCTCGAACTGGTTCCGCGACTATCTCTACATCCCGCTCGGCGGCGGGCGCGGCCGCCCAGCTGCGGTCTATCGCAACCTGATGATCGTCTTCCTGCTCACCGGCTTGTGGCACGGCGCCAACTGGACCTTCGTCGTCTGGGGCATCTACCACGGCGGCTGGCTGCTACTCGAGCGCCGATTCGGCTGGCGCAACGTGGACAACACGGGCGCTCAGATCGCGCGGCGCGCCACCACTCTCCTGATCGTCGTCGTCGGCTGGGTCATCTTCCGCGCCGACTCACTCGGCGCCGCTGCGGACCATCTCGGCGCCATGGTGTCCTTCGACGATCTCGGGCTCGGGGCGCTGGCCCGCTCGACATCGACCCGGGCCGTGCTCACCCTCCTCGGCGCATCGCTCGTGGTCTTCCTACCGCGAGACGCCGTGACCGGCCCGATCCTCGTCACCGACATCGAGCGCCGGGGGCGGATCGCCCGCACGGCGATTCTCGGTGTCGGACTCCCCTTCGCCCTGCTGCTCGCCGCCTCCGGCGCGTTCAGCCCGTTCCTCTACTTCCAGTTCTGATGGCGCGTCCCGACCACCGCCTCTGGGCCGTCTGGCTCCTCGGTCTGCTCCTCGTGCCGCTCGGCCTCACGCTTGCGCGCGTCGAGCCGAACGCCCTGCCGGGAACGACCACCGACGCCCCCGAGTGGGACGCCGGGCGGCTGCTCGACGACGCGTACTACCGCTCCATCGACGACTGGATCCGCGACGAGTCGAACGCCCGTGGGGCAGGACTGTGGACGCGGCACCTGATCGACTACCGGCTGTTCGGCGACGCCTCCTCTCCGCTCGTCGCGATCGGCGACAACGGGTGGGCCTTCAGCCGCTCCTGGATCGACGTGCCCTGCGCCGACATCGATGCGATCGCGGCACCGTCGGGTTCGCCGTTCATCACCTGGACGGTGCCGATCGCCAAGTCGCACTGGCTCGACCACCTCCTCGAGCCCCACGATCGCGGCGACGCATGCACGGAATCCGCACGCAAGGACCTGCGTGAACGAATGACGGACGACCCCCGGGGGCTGGACGTCAACCAGGCGTTCGACGACGACGCCGCCGGGCGCTTCTACCGCCGAGACCCCCACTGGAACGGCGCGGGTCGGATCGCGGTGGCGGAGCTTATCGTCGAGCGCTTCGCGCCCGGGCTCTGGGACCCCGGCGCGATCGTCGCCACGGAGGAATCGCTCCTCCAGGGCATGGACCGCTTCCTCGGGGTGAACGATCGCAGCACCGTCGCCGACGTCGACGTCGACCGTGGCATCACCGTGGAGCACGTCAGCGACCCCGTCGACGGGCTCGGCATCCTCATCTGGCAGCACAGCCGGGCCCATGCGGACGACGTCGTCCCGGGCACCACCTACATGTTCGGCGACTCACAGATGGCGAGCGTCGTCCCCGAGATCGAGCAGTACTTCGAGGAGCTCATCTTCGTCGGCTGGCTGCGGGCTGCACTCGGTCCGCTGCCCTACGACCAGCTCCCGGCTCCCGACCGCGTGTTCGTCGAGGCCCTCGATCAGTCCGCGGCCCAGTCCTTCCAGCAGCCGGTCCTCGCCGAGGTGATCGCCCGGCTCCCGGCCGCCGATGACGAGGGCTAGGCCGGACGCGTCAGACCCGGCGGGCGACGCACCATGAACCGGTCCCGGCTCGTCCGGCCGTCGCAGCCCACGATCCGGGCAGGGCGGCCACGACGTCCTCGGCCGGGAGGTGGATCGGCGTCTCCTCGGCGAGGGTGTTCACCCAGATCAACGGACCGTCGGGGGCGAGCACACGATCGACCTCGTCGGGGAAGAGCAGCATGTTGACGAGCAACAGGGCCGGCGCACCGTCGGTCCGGAACGGCAGCGCCGACGCGTCACCCTGGACCTTGGGGCCACGACCCTCGGCGGCCTGACGCAGCATCTCGATCGCGAGGTCCATGACCACGGGCTCCCAGCCGTGGTCGACCAGCTCCTCCGTGCCGACACCCGATCCGGAGCCCAGCTCCAACACCGGGCCGGGCGTCTGGCCGCCTCGCTCCAGCGCGTCGGCGATCGCGGCTCGCCGCGCCGTCGTGTCGTGACTCTCGTGCCAGGTCGGCGCCATCGAGTTGAAGAGCTCCGCGACCATCGTCCGGGTCTCGGCGGTCCATTCGCGGTCGAACGCGACGCGCCGGGTGACATCACGCATCGGATGGGCGGATCCGAACACCGGGAGATCGCGATCCGTGCCGGGCGCGTCCGGCAGCCATTCGACGGTGCCGGACATGTCAGCCGGCGGCCGGGATCTCGGTCATCCCACCGAGGTACGGATGGAGCGCCTCGGGAAGACGGATCGATCCGTCCGCCTGGCGGCCGGTCTCGACGATCGCCGCCCAGACGCGGGGCACGGCGAGGCCGGACCCGTTGAGGCTGTGCACGAACTCGGTGCCCTTGCCCTCCGCAGGCCGGAAGCGGATGTTCGCCCGCCGGGCCTGGTAATCGGTGCACCAGCTCACGGAGGAGACCTCGAGCCAGCGTTCGGCGCCCGGTGCGTAGACCTCGATGTCGTAGGTGCGAGCCCCGGCCCCGCTGATGTCTCCGCAGGCAAGATCGAGCACCCGATGGGCGAGCCCGAGGTCGCGGATCGCGCCCTCGGCCCGTTCGAGGATCTCGGTGTGCATGGCCTCGGCCTGATCCGGCGTGCAAAAGGCGTAGAGCTCGACCTTGTCGAACTCGTGAACCCGCAGCAGTCCCCGCGTGTCCTTGCCGGCCGACCCCGCTTCACGGCGATAGCACGACGTGTGGGCCATGAGCCGCAGCGGCAGGTCGCCCTCGTCGAGGATCTCGCCGGCGACCATCGAGGTGAGTGGCACCTCGGCCGTGGGGATGGCCCACAGGTCGTCACGCTCGAGGTGGTACGCGTCGTCGGCGAACTTCGGGAGATGGCCGGTGCCGATCATCGTCTCGGTCTTCACCACCGTGGGCGGGCGCACCTCCTCGAATGCATCGCGATTGCGATCGAGCCCGTAGTTGATGAGGGCCCGCAGCAGGCGAGCGCCCGCCCCGCGGTACATGGCGAACATCGAGCCGGACATGCGCACGGCGCGGTCGACATCGAGGATTCCGAGCTCGTCGCCGATGTCCCAGTGGGGCACGCGCTGGTGCGGGGCGTAGCTCGCCGGGTCGAACCCCTCGACGCGCAGCTCGACGTTGTCGTCCTCGGTCAACCCATCCGGGGCGTCGGGCGACGGCATGTTGGACACACGCAGCAACAGCGACCGGATCTGCACGTGCAGTTCGTCAGCCTCGTCGCTGAGCGCCTTCTCCTTGTCCCCCAGCTCGCGGCTCGTCGCCTGGAGTTCGCTCGCCTCGTCGGCTCTGCCCTCCTTGTGGAGCGCGCCGACCTGCTTGGAGATCTGCTTGACCTCGGCGCGGATGTCGTCGCGCTCGGTGCCGATGGCCCGCATACGGGTGTCGAGCCCGATCACCTCGTCGATCGCCGATGTCGATTCACCCCGCCGAGCGATAGCCGCTTTGACGGCATCGGGATCGGTGCGGATCAGCTTGATGTCGAGCATGCGAAGACGGTACTGCCCGCGGTGTTCAGCGCGGTTGGCTTTCGCGGGTCGGTTCGCCTGCCGCGTCGAACGCCGCCTCGACGTCGGAGTAGGTGAGTCGACCGCGGTTGAACTTCTTCTCCTCGTCCTCCCGACGGATCACCGCGACGTGACGGAAGAAGCGAATCGCGATGAGCGTCCAGAGATAAAAGCCGCCGACGACCTTCATGATCGCCCCGGCCATCTGCTGATCGTTGGTGGGGTCGATGCCCCAGAGGTTGTGGTCGTGGTCGTAGGCGTCGTAGACGACGCCTTCGGCGAACACGAGCCATCCGGCCGGCACGGTCGGCACGATCGACATGAGGAAGAGATAGATCAGCTTCGCCGGCTCGCTGAGGTGGACTTCCTTCAGCGGGCCGAGGACGGGGAACCACATGAGCAGCGCCGTGAAGAACACGCCGAGGTGGACCATGTAGTGGAAGGGGCCGTTCTCGCTGCTCAGGTTGACGATCGCACCCCAGTGGGTGAGCACCTGGAGGAGGTTGAACAGCACACCCGCCACGAGCGGCTTGGTGAGCACCCGCAGGATCCGAGCGGTGATTCCGCCGTCGAGCACCAGCAGCCGGGCCAGCCACTCCGGCATGGCCAGCAGGAGCAGGGGCGGCACGATGAACGCGATCAGCAGATGCTGGAGCATGTGCACCGAATAGAGGTACTGCTCGGCGATGTCGTGCATCGGGTAGTCGGCCGCGATCCACAGCAGGATCACACCAGCGACGAAGTAGCGCTTCTGGGACCGGGTGACGACGTCTTGACCCGCGGGCACGACCAGCGGGCCGATGGCACGCACCGCGTACACACCGAGGCCGACGATCCCGCCGATCAGGAGCCAGACCTCGGGATGGGCCTCGAAGGCCCACGCATTGACGGCGAGGAGGTTCGCCGTCACGACATCAGGCCCAGAACTCGAACGCCGACAGCGCGATCACGTAGACCGCCACCGCCAGGGCGAGGCCTCCGGCGAAGAGCCGCGTGAAGAGCGGGTTGTCGTGCTTCAGATGCATGAAGTACATGGCCACCATGTAGAACTTCACGACCATCATCACCATGAGGCTGGCGATCGTGACCGAGTTGTTCTCGAACACGGTGATGGCCGACTCGAAGTAGGTGAGCACCTCGACCGCGGTGATCGCCGCGAGCAGCAGGGCGATCTTGACGTAGGCCCAATCCGACGGATGGTCGTGGGCCTGTTCCTCGACCAGTGTTGTTTCAGCCATGACTCGTTGCCCCTCAGTCGACCGGGATCAGGTAGATGACGGTAAAGATGAAGATCCACACCACGTCCACGAAGTGCCAGTAGAGACCGACAATTTCGACGGTCTCGCTGTGCTCCTGTCGGAGCTTTCCCTGTTTGGACGCCACGAAGAGCGACATCAACATGACGATGCCGAGGCTCACGTGGACGCCGTGGAAGCCGGTCAGTGTGTAGAACGCCGAGCTCGCCGGGTTGTGGGTGTAGCCCACGCCCTCCCGGATGAACGACGTGAACTCGTAGACCTGGCCGCCGATGAAGATGCCGCCGAGCATGGCGGTGGTGAGCAGCCACGCACGGGTCGCCGGGTGGTCGCCCCGGGTGATCGCCGACAGGGCGAGCACCATGGTGAGCGACGACATCAGCAGCACGAACGAGCTCACCGAGGTGAACGGGATGTCGAAGACATCGGTCGGGATGACCGTGTTCTCCGGGCCCGGGCCGCGGCGGGTCTTGTAGAGCAGATAGGTCGAGATCAGACCGCCGAACAGCAGACACTCCGACCCCAGGAAGCCCCACATCGCCAACTTGGTGTTGGAGATGCCGGTGCTCGTCCCGTGGTCGTCATGGCCGTGGTCGGCGGTGTCGACGGCAGCGTCCGTTGCGGTCGCCATCTCAGGCCTCCTCGTCGCCGGCGGACACGTCGGCCATCTCGGCCTCCGCTCCCTCGGTGTCATCGTCATCGTCGTCGTGATGGTCGTCGTGACCGTGGTCGTGATCGGCGTCCGGATCGTCGACCGGCTCCAGCGCCCAGGCGTACATTCCGAGGCCGGTGAGCAGGCCACCGAGGACGCAGAGCCACAGGTTGAAGATGAGGCCGTAGCCGATCAGCGGCAGACCCGCGGCGAGCACGAGCGGCCAGAACGACGGCGCCGGAAGGTGCACGCCGGTGGCCGACCCGTCCTGGGCGACCTCCTCGACGGTCGCGACGCGCACGACGTTGTGGTTCTCGTCGTAGCCGTACTTGCGGTGCCACCACTCGTCGTCGCTCTCGATGACCGGGATCTCGTCGAAGTTGTGCTCCGGTGTCGGCGACGGAATCATCCACTCGAGGCTGCGAGCGTCCCACGGGTCGGGCCCCGGGGCGGGCAGGTTCGGCGCATCCCGACGGGACTTCCACACGTTGAAGAAGAAGAAGATCACCGACAGGGCGATGACGAACGAGCCGATGCTCGCGACGAGGTTCCAGAACTCGAACCCGAAGCCCGGCGAGTACGTGTCGATGCGACGGCTCATGCCCTGCAGGCCGAGGATGTGCATCGGGCCGAACGTGAGGTTGAAGCCGATGAGCATCGTCCAGAAGTGGAGCTTGCCCCACGTCTCGTTGAGCATGTGGCCGAAGACCTTCGGCCACCAGAAGTACATGCCGCCCATGAGGCCGAGCACGCCACCACCGAAGATCACGTAGTGGAAGTGGGCGATGATGTAGTAGGTGTCGGTCTGCTGGGTGTCGGCCGGCGCGAGGGCGTGGGTGACACCGGACAGGCCGCCGATGGTGAACATGGCGACCGTGCCCACGGCGAACAACATGGCGGTGGTGAACCGCAACTTGCCGCCCCACATCGTGGCCAGCCAGTTGAGGATCTTCACGCCGGTCGGTACCGCGATGAACATCGTCGACATCGAGAACGCCCAGACGGACAGCGGCCCGATACCGGACACGAACATGTGGTGGGCCCACACGCCCCAGCCCATGAAGCCGATCGCGATGCCCGAGAACACCATGAACGAGTAGCCGAAGATGGGCTTGCGGCTGAATGTCGGGATGATCTCCGAGATGATGCCGAAGCTCGGCAGGATGATGATGTACACCTCGGGATGTCCGAAGATCCAGAAGAGGTGTTGCCAGAGCAAGGGATCGGCACCCATCTCCGGATTGAAGAACTGGGCACCGAAGAGCCGGTCGAACAGCAGCAGGAAGAGCGCCACCGTGATGACGGGCAGGGCGAACAGCAGGAGGAACTGGGTCACGAGGAGCATCCAGGTGAGCACCGGCATCCGGAACAGGGTCATGCCCGGCGCCCGCATGTTGAGTACCGTGACGATCAGGTTCGCGGACGAGACCAGCGACGCGATACCCGTGATCAGCAGGCCGATCGCGTAGAAGTCGACGCCATGGCTCGGCGAGAACGCCAGGCCGGAGTTCGGCGAGTAGCAGAACCAGCCGCAGTCAGCGCCGCCGCCACCGACGATCCACGACGAGTTCAGGAAGATGGCGCCACCGATCCAGACCCAGAACGACAGCGCGTTCAGCCGCGGGAAGGCGACGTCGCGGGCACCGATCTGGAGCGGGATGAGATAGTTCGCGAAGGCGGCGGCCAACGGCATGATGAACAGGAAGATCATCGTGACGCCGTGCATCGTGAAGACCTGGTTGTAGATGTCGGCCGACAGGACGCTGCCGTTCGGTGCGGCCAACTGCACCCGGATCAGCAGCGCCTCGATGCCGCCGACGATGAAGAAGAACATCGCGGCGACGCCGTACATGATGCCGATCTTCTTGTGATCGACCGTGCTCAGCCAGTCACGCCAACCGTTGCCGCCCTGGGGGCGGGTCAGCACGCCCAGCGGGCGTTCGACGATGGCGGCGTCGCCGGTTGTCAGGGCCAGGGGATCTTCCGTGACGGCCATCTCACTCCACCTCCGTCGCCTGGATCATCTCGGCGCTGGCATCGGGGCCGAGCGTCGTGAGGAAGGCGATCACATCGTCGATCTGTCGTTCGGTCAGGTTCCGGTCGGGCATGCCGCGTGGCAGTTCGCCATCGGGCAGTTCGTCGGCGTAGTTGTCCTTCACCTCGGCCGGGTCGCGGATCCAGCGGGCGAGGTCGTCCACGTTCACCGAGCCGTCCTCGTTGTAGAGGTCCAGGATGCCGCCCGCGAAGGTGGTGCGGCTCATGAGATGCGTGAGGTCCGGGGCGGAGCCCGAGACGACCTCTGCACCGTCGTAATCGAGATCGTTGAAGCCGTTGACCAGATGGCAGGACGCACACTGCGTGTTGAACACGTCGAGGCCTCGCAACGCAGCGCTGGCGTCGTCGCCAACGGCGGCGGTCTCACCGGCTCGCACCGCGTCGACGTACGGCTGGAGCTCGTCGTCGAACGTGGCCGGCGCCATCTGCTCGTCGATCCAGATCTGGAAGTCGGCCGGGGTCAGGGCGAGGGTCTGCATCCGCATTCGGCTGTGGGACAGGCCGCAGAACTCGGTGCACTGGCCGAAGTAGAGACCGGGCTCGTCGGCCTCGATCTTCCACGGGGCGAACCGGCCCGGCACGGCGTCCTTCTTGCCGTTGAGGGCGGGTATCCAGTGTGAGTGGATGACATCACGCGAGGTGATGATCAGCTCCACTTCCTGACCGGTGGGGATGGCGAACTGGCCGGACGTGACGATGTCGGCCGGCGGCGGGTTCCGCGGATCGGCGAGCACCTCGTGGGTGATCTGCTCACCGTCGAGGTAGTAGCGGTACTCCCACCACCACTGCTGGCCGACCACCACGATCGTGGGTTCCCATTCGATCGACTCACCCTGGACCTCGAGGGTCATGGCGTTCGCTTCGTCGATGTCGTTGATCGCGAAGTGCACGACACTGGTCGCCACGGCGATGATGACCATGACGACGGCCGGAATGGCCGTCCACGCGATCTCGAGCGTGTTGTTGTGCGACACCTGGGCGGGAAACTCGTCATCGCCCTCGTAGGTCTTGACCCGGTTCTTCAGGCCGAGCCAGAGGACGCCGCCGCACACCAGCACGAGGACCACGCCGGCCACGATGAACACGGGCAGGACGAGGGCGTAGATGTCGTCGGCGACGCCGCTGCGGGGCTCGAGCGTGTCGAGCTCGGCATCGCTCGCGCAGCCGGCCAGCAGGAGGCCGAGTGCGACGACGAGACCGGCCTGACGACCGCGGACGTTGAACAGGTGACTCACTCTTCGTCTTCTCCGTGGTCGGCTTCGGTGCTGCCGTCGTCGGCGTGGTCGTCTTCGGTGCTGCCGTCGTCGGCGTGGTCTTCCTCGCCGTGCGGCTCGTGTTCGTGGAACTCGCGCTCACCGTCGACGGTGGCCCACACGCCACCGCCCAGGATGGCGACCCCGAGCACGACCGAGAGGCCGGCGACGAGGTTGCGGTTGATCTTCTTGTCGGACGCGGCCAGGAAGCCGATGCCGAGGATGACGACGGCGAGAACACCGGCGACCACGACGGCCCCGTTCTTCGAGGCGTTCAGCAGGATCCGCGAGGCGGCCAGCACGACCACGGCGACCGCCGCGGCACCGGCGGCCGGAATCTCGATCGGCGCCATGATGCGGTTGCGTAGCGCCCGGTTGGCCTCCGGATCGCCCGTGGCCCGATCGGACCAGGCATCCATCATCCATTCGATGGCGACGACGCCGACGATCACGAGCCCGGTGATGAAGACCGCGGTGTTGAGGACGAGGCCGACGGCCATGGTGGCGGCGCCGAACGCACCGACGACCGGCCAGAAGCTCCCGGTGACGGGCTGGGTCGGTTCGATGTCGTCCACGCCCATGTAGTCGGCCTGGTCGGCCGGGTCGGCGTCGCGGAAGAACACGAGCGTGCAGGCGATCGCCATCGCCACGACACCCAGCAGCAGGAGGATGCCGTAGCCGATGTGCTCGCCGACGCCCTCCTTCCAGCCGAGGGAGACCGGACCGGTCCAGTTGCCGCCACTCGTATAGCCATAGAGCATGGCCGCGGTGACGAGACCGACCCCGATACCGAAGAAGAACTTGAAGCCCGTTGTGAACATCTGATCCCTACTTCGCGACGTAGACGACGTACCAGGCGATCGACCACATGGCGACCACCGTGTTCCAGTAGAAGGCGGCCGCGGCGACGCCGTCGGCCTTGCGGGGGCCGAACTGGCCGATGAGTGCCCGCAGGAAGGTCAGCGTGAGGAACGCGACCGCGCTGATGAGGAAAGCGGCGAACACGCCGTTCACCACGAAGAAGAGGAACTCGGCGTTGCTGCCCGCGAGTGCGAAGCCGGTGTCGTTGATGATGAACCAGAGCTGGTTGAACACCGCGGCACCGAACAGCCCGGTGAGGGCGAGGGCGACGAAGGTGTTGACACGATCGTCGTTGTTGATCGCCTGCACCGCCCACTGGACGGTGAAGATCGACAGGATCATGGTGGCGAACACGAAGCCGGCGGGACCGAGCTCGATGACCCCGGGCGGGAACCATTCGTCCGCCGCAGCCCGCTCGTTGATGTAGACGAGCAGCACACCGGCGAACGCCATGAAGGCAGCCGCGGAGGCGAACATCGTCGCGACGAGCACCGTGCGGGGTCGGGTGACCTCGGCGGACGGCAGCCCGGTGGTGGTGGCGGCCATCTAGGACTCCTCCCCTTCGTGGTCGGCATCATCAAGCAGCGGCGATTCGGACATGACCGGGGCGGGTGCCTCGGTGAAGACCCCGTCCACGGTGGCCCACTCGAGGGTGTGGCCTCCCCAGGGATCATCGTCCGCCGTGGCGCCGGCTCGCATGGCCTTGCCGATCGAGGCCACGACGCCCAGCGCACCGAGACCGATCAGGATCGCGCCGATGAGTGAGACGACGGCGAGCGCGTCGGCGGCGTCTTCCGTGGGCGGCGCGAGCGGATGGTTCACGGTGTCGAAGAAGCCGCTGACGACCTGGCCGCCACCGAGCAGCACCGCGCCGCCGATGAGTCCGAGCAGGGCGAGCCGGCCGAGCATGGGCGGAAGCTCGTGGCCACCGATCTTGGAGGCCCAGAACCAGAAGCCACCGACGGCCGCCACGATGACGGAGAGCAGCACGAGCGACGCGACGCCGGAGACGGCGAGCGTGCCGATGCCCTCGACCTGGTCCGTGGACCCGCCGAGCTCCAGCGGCTCGATGACGCGAAGCGCTCCCGCACCGGCGCCGAGAAGGAGCAGGATGCCGCCGCCGAGGGCGCCCAGCAGATGGGCCGGCGGCAGGCCGACGATCGAGTCGCCGCCGCGCCTCAGGGTGTCACCGGCCCCACCCATGGATCCGAGCACCGGGAGGAGTGCGGCGAGACCGAAGGCGATGAACACGAACTTCTCGTCGTGGGGAATCGCCCCGTCGTTCTGGAAGTAGGGCTGGCTCCAGGCACCGATGGCGATCAGACCGAACAGGCCGATCAGACCCACCGACAGACCGTGGCGCGCGGCGCGCACGCCGGCCGAGACCGGAACGATCGAGCCGAGGATGCCGAGCACCGGAATGGCGAACGCATAGACCTGCGGCTGCTCGACGACCCAGGCGATCTGGCCGTAGATGGCGAGGCTGCCGCTGGCGTCGCCGCCGAAGGTGCCCGGACCGTTGTGGAGGTCGACGTAGGCGATGAGGAGGTTGGCGAGCAGAACCGGCAGCGTGAGGAGCCAGACCGAACAGGTGACCAGCACCGACCAGGCGAACAGTGGTGCGCGCATCAGGGTCATGCCCTTGACCCGCAGCGACACGACCGTGGTCGCGAGGCAGATGCTTGCGAGCAGAAGGGAGAGGATGACGAAGCCGAGACCGACGAGGGTGAGCGCGATCGCGTCGCGTTCATCGACGGTGACCCGGTCGACAGCGCCGAAGCCGCCACCGGCCAGGACGGCGACGACGGTGATGCCGGCGCCGAGTATGAATCCCCAGACCGAGGCGAGCGCGGCACGGGGGAACGCGATGTTGGTCGAACCGACCTGCAGCGGCACCACGACGGTGGCGAGGCCGACGAGCAGCGGCGCCGCGACCAGCAGGGCCAGACCGATGCGGTAGAGCGCCCACATCTGGAAGTAGGCGTTGTCGCCGCCGAACAGATCCGTGCTCTCGGCGTCGGTCCCCTCGATGCCGAGCAGGACGCCGAGCACCACGGCGCCGATCAACAGGAGAAGCCCGGAGCGCAGCCAGAAACGGCCGATGCGCTTGTGATCCGTGGTGGTGAGCGCGTCATAGAGCCCAGCCACCGCGGGGGACGAGGCCGCCGGTGCTGTGTCGGTCGCCGGCGGTGAGTCGGTCATCGTCATGGTGGCAGGTGTCCTCCGACAGTTGCACCGGACAGCGGAGGCGCAACTGTTGCTTCGATCGTGGGCGCACTCCAGGAATGCCGCGGCGCGGCAACACCCGAGGTGCAGTACCGAGAGCGCAGCCTACAGGGCCGCGCGTGCTCGGATGGAAACCGGGCGGCACACGATTTTCGGGGAATTTCCAGCCCGGAAATCGCTCAGAACCCGTTGCGAACGATCTCGTCCGCCGCCATGGCGCCGAACAACAGCGTCACGTAGGTGATCGACCAACCGAACAGGCGCATGGCGAGGGCCGGTTCGGGCTTGCGGAAGACCTGGATCGCGAGGCCGAGGAAGACACCGCCGAGCACGACCGCGGCGACGTAGTAGGTGATCCCCATGTCGGCGACCGGGCCGAACAGGAGGGTCAACGCCCACAGCAGGACCGTGTACCAGACGATGCGGGAGGCCGTGGTGCGCAGCGAGGCGACCGCCGGAAGCATCGGCACGTCGGCCGCCTGATAGTCGTCCTTGTAGCGGATGGCGAGCGCCCAGAAGTGCGGCGGCGTCCAGTAGAAGATGATGGCGAAGAGCACGACCGGCGGCCAGTCGAGCTCGTTGGTGACCGAGGACCAGCCGACCAGCACCGGCACCGCACCGGCAGCGCCACCGATCACGATGTTTCGGGTGGAGGTGCGCTTCAGCCACATCGTGTAGACGAAGACGTAGAAGAGAGTGGCGGAGACGGCGAGCACCGCGGACAGCAGGTTCACGAAGCCCCAGAGCCAGGCGAACGCCGCGATCTCGATGGCGAAGGCGAACACGAGCGCCTCGTTCGGCGTGACCTCGCCGGTCACCAGGGGTCGACCCTTGGTGCGCTCCATCAGCCGATCGATGTCGCGATCGATGTACATGTTGAACGCGTTGGCGCCGCCGGCGGCGAGGGTGCCGCCGACCACGGTCGCGACCATCAGCCAGATCGAGGGGACGCCACCCTCCGCGACGACCATGGTCGGGACGGTGGTGATGAGGAGGAGCTCGATGATCCGCGGCTTCGTCAGCGCCACGAAGGCGAGAGCGCGCGGTCGCGTGCGAGCGGGGGCGGTGGCGGTCACGAGTCAACAGGCTACGGCCGACAGGCCAGGACCGCCCACTGGGGCCGTAGCCTTTCCCCTGTGAGTCCGGCCCGCTACCTCCGCCTGACCCGGGCAGCACTGTGGTCGCTGGCGATCATCGTCTACACCGGGGCCGCGGTGCGCCTCACCGGATCGGGCCTCGGCTGTCACGATTGGCCCAACTGCAACGAGGACGAACTCGTCCCGGACGCGAGCTACCACGGGTGGATCGAGTTCGGAAACCGCATGTTCACCGGCGTTGTGGCGCTCGCCGTCGTCGGCGCCGTGCTCGGGTCGCGCCGCCGCTCACCGCACCGTGTCGATCTCGTCCGGCTGTCGTGGGGTTTGGTCGCCGGTGTGATCGCGCAGATTCTGCTCGGCGCACTGCTCGTGCGAACCGACCTCGATCCACGGTTCACGATGGGACACTTCCTCCTCTCGATGGTGCTCCTCTGGAATGCGGCGGTCCTCCACCACCGAGCCGGCCTCCAGGGGGAACCGACGCGCGGACGGGAGGTGTCGCCCGTCCGTCGACTCACGCTGGTCGTGTTCTGGGCAGGCGCGGCGGTCCTCGTGCTCGGCACGATCGTCACGGGGTCCGGACCGCACTCGGGCAGCGATGACGAGTCGGTCGCGCACCGGCTCCCGTTCGAACTCCGGGAGGTCACCCGGATCCACTCGATCTCGGCACTCGTCCTGGTGGCGGCGGTGGGCGGAGTGCTGTGGATGGCCCACACGCGGGGCCTGCTCCCGGTACGTCGTGCCGCCCAGACGGTCGTCTCGTTGCTCGGCGCCCAGATCGCGCTCGGCTACTGGCAGTACTTTGCGGGGGTGCCCGAGGTGCTGGTGTTCGTCCACATCGTCATGGCGACGATCGCCTGGGTCGCGATCGTCCGACTCGACCTCGAAGCCTCGCGATGACGGCGCCGCTCACGACGCTGGACCCGGAGGTCGAGGACGTCGTCGACCTCGACAAGCCGTGGAAGGTGCTCGTCTGGGACGACCCGATCAACCTGATGTCCTATGTGGCGTTCGTGTTCCGGAAGCTGTTCGGGTTCTCGGAGGAGAAGGCCGATCGGTTGATGATGCAGGTGCACACCGAGGGCAAGGCGGTGGTCGCGTCGGGGCCCCAGGAGAAGGCGGAGATGGACGTCTTCCGACTTCACGAGCACGGCCTCTGGGCCACCATGGAGAAGGACTCGTGAGTCCCTCGACCATGAGTGGAGAGAAGGACTCGTGAGTCGCACGGAGCCGTATTTCGTGCCGGACGACGGGGGCGTACGGGTCTCGCTCGCGGACTACGAGCAGGAACTGCTGACCAATCTCGTCACGGACCTGCGTCATCTCCTCATGGCCGAGGAGCACGAGTTCCTGCGCCGGCTGAAGCCGCCGGCCCACCCGGGCGACGACGAGGCGGAGGAGGCGTACCGCGGACTGGTCGACGACGAGCTGCTGCGCGGTCGCCTGGACGGACTCGACGTGCTCGAGGAGACGATGGACGGCGGCATCCTCGACGACGACCAGGTCGCAGCGTGGATGCAGGCGTTGACGAACCTTCGGCTGATTCTCGGCGAGCGGCTGGAGGCGGGCGGCGCCGATCTCGCCGCCCACGAGCTTCCCGATGACCCCGCCGCGACGATCTTCGAGTGGGCCGGGGAGTTGCTGGAGTGGCTCGTCCGGGCGGCCAGCGCCGCCTGATCGACCCGGCAAAGCGGCCGACGCGGACCGGAGCGAGGATCTGCCACGCTGTGCGGTCTTGACGCCGCTCTACGTCATGGTCCACAGTTTGTGGACAACATTCGGTC
>BQJV01000002.1 GCA_021604885.1 Acidimicrobiales bacterium | reverse complement strand
GGAAGAACCTCGCCACGACCGGCGGGTGGGACGCGGACAACGCGGATCGACTCCGTGCCGGTCGGCCGCCGTCGCGCGTCAACCCCATCACCGGCGCGGTCGAGCGTGCCCGGGTCGACGTAGCGACCGGCACGGCGTCGTGGGGCGACGAGCCGATCGATCCGTTCGCGCAGACGACATGACCACGACCCACCACGTCGAGGTCGGGACGCCATCGGACTGCACGATGACCGTGACGCTCGCGCGGGCGACCGATGCTCGCGCACAGGGCCTCGTCGTCGACGCCGACCACGACCTCGGCGTCAATGACATCACCGCGAAGCGGGTCGTCCTGTGGTCGGACACCGCCCCGGACGTCGTCGAAATCCGAACGTCCGACCGCGGCGCGGTTCGGTTCTGGAACGTCTGGCGCGACGACGAACTCGTGCAGTCATGGCAGGGTGTGTCCCGCATCGAGGTGGACGACGACGGCGAGGATCTCGGACTCGCGTGTCACGACGGCCACGGAGACGGCGGCGTCGACCTCGAGGTCCGTGTGTCCTTCGACCGGGCGTGGACCCAGCCCGAATCGGCGGCCCCGGCCGACGGGTAGGTCATTCGGTCCAGTCGCCGACATGGCGCCCTGGCCGCTCGACCCATTCGCCTCAACTCGCCCGGTCCTCGACCCGACGGTTGAGAGGACGCCGGCATCACGGTCGGCTGAATCGAAAGACGAACGAATGGCACCGACGCGGACAATGGGGTCCGCCGAGAGCCTGTCGCTCGTGACCGGAATCGGTCGGCAGCCGCTGACCCGACGCCAGGTCGCAGCGCTGGGTCAGATCCTCGGAACGGCACCCCAGCCCAACACGAAATCGTGAAGCGATCGCCCGGTCCCGCACCGGGCAATCTGCACATCCGGGGCGAAATCAATCCGACGGGTAATGCACCTCGGCGAGCCACTGGTCGCCGGTCGAGATCAACGGCGACAACGCCGCCATGGCCGAGATCAACCACTCGATCATGGCCGCCGTGTCCACCGCGTTCGGAAGCTCGGCGACGATGCCGTGCTTCGCGTGATCCTGCCGACGGGTCCACCCGCCGGGAAGCGCACAACCCACTTCCTCGAGCCGGTCCAACGCGTTCGGCCCGGTGCCGTGCTGCACCCCGACCTGTGCGGGACGAGGGCGTGCGCCATCGAGGGGTGGCGTCCAGGTCGCCATGGGCACGGCAGGGCCGCGGCCGGAGAACCACTTTCCCAACCCGGACTTGTGCGGAACCGCTGAGAACTCCTCGGGCGACAGCGCGGGACCGAAGTTGATCCACCCTTCGCCATCGCCGCGCGCCGCGAGCTCGACGAGGTGGACCACCAACGGCGTCGGGTTCGAGCGGGTGAATTCGACGACGTCGACGGTCATGGCCATGCCTGACGCTACCTGTCAGCATCTGCGTGTGGCCGACGCACCCGACCTCGACGCAGACGACATCGTGGACCTCCTCGACCTCCAGCCCCACCCGGAGGGCGGTCGCTTCGCCGAGACCTGGCGAGCCGCGTCCGCCGACGGGCACCGGGCTTCCGGCACGGCGATCTACTTCCTCCTTCGGGCGGGCGAGGAGAGCCACTGGCATCGCGTCGACGCCACCGAGATCTGGCATCACTACGCGGGGGCACCAATCCGGCTCCGCACGGCCCGCGGCGACTCGGTCGAGGAGCGCATCCTCGGGTCGGATCTCGCCGCCGGCGCCCGCCCGCAGCTCGTCGTCGAGCCTCACGAGTGGCAGGCCGCGGCGTCGCTCGGCTCGTGGACCCTGGTCGGTTGCACGGTTTCGCCGGGCTTCGACTTCGACGGCTTCGAGCTCGCGCCCCCGGACTGGAGTCCGGCCGGTACGGTGGAGCCGCGGGGCGGTTGAGTCACCGCGGGGACGCATGCTTCGACATCACCGAACACTCCTGGCCGCAACCGCGACGTGCGTCATTGCCGCGCTCCTGGCCTCCACCCCGGCGAACGCCCAGAACGACCCGGGCGAGCTCGCCTCGCTCGAACAGCACCGTGACGAACTCACCATCGAGCTCGGCACGGTGGATGCGCTGCTGGAGGACCTCGCAGAGCAGATCGAGGATCTCGAGGACGATGTCGACGTGAACGAGGTGCTCGTCGAGCTCGTGGCCGACGAGATCGAGTGGACGGTTTTCACCCGTCAGGAACCGGCGGCGACACGCGTGGAGATCGCGATCATCGGGTTCACCCGAGGTGACCCCCGCCAGAATGAGCTACTCAACGAGGTCCGCACCCTCGAGGGCGATGACGAGCCGAGCCGCCGGCGCGCCCTCTACGAGTCGGTCATCGATGACACCGTCGATCGGCTCGAGGTGATCGACACCCGAATCGGCGAGCTCACCGGCGAGCTCGGCACGGCTCGTGCGACCCTCGTTGCGAAGGAATCCGAGCTCGAGGAAGTCGAACAGGCGCGGGTGGATGCCGGCGCGCTTCGCAGCGAGCTGGCTGCCGAGCTGAGCGACACCGTGCAGCGCATCGAACGCCTCCGGGCCCTCGAGCAGAAGGCCGTCCTCACCGGCACCAGCACGTTCGACGATCCGACGCGCCCGGCCCTCGCGATCAAGATCGACAACGTGTCCGCCGCCCGACCGCAGGCCGGCATCAACCAGGCCGACATCGTCTTCGTCGAGGAGGTGGAGGGGGGCCTCACCCGACTCGCCGCCGTCTTCCACTCGCAGGGCGCCGAGGTCGTCGGACCGATCCGCTCGATGCGCACCGGTGATCTCGACCTGCTGGCGCAGCTCAACGGCCCCTTGTTCGCGAACTCCGGCGGCAACCGCGGAACCCGCGCGGAGCTGGCGGGCTCCACGCTCGTGGACGTGGGCGTGTCGGCGTTCGACGAGCTCTATTACCGAGACACGGGCCGCCGGGCTCCGCACAACCTCTTCAGCAACACGTTTAATCTCTGGTCGATCGGCCGGGACCTCGAGGGCGCCGGTACGCCGTCGCCGATGTTCGTCTTCCGGAGCGCCGGTGATCCGATTCCCGGTGAGACGTTCCGCACGGACAGCGTCCACATCGACTACGGATCGACGACCGTCGACTACGAGTGGAACGGCAGTTCGTGGGACCGGAGCCAGGACGGCGAGCCGACGGTCGATGCCGACGGTGTCCGGGTGTCCCCGACGACCGTCGTCGTGCAGTTCGTGGACTACAAGCCGTCACGAGCCGATGCCCGGTCGCCGGAAGCGCAGACGATCGGCGATGGACGAGCCTGGATCCTGACCGACGGCGTGAACGTCGGCGCCGACTGGAGTCGGGCCGAAATCGGCGACCAGACGGTGTACCGCGTGCCGGAGCTCGGCACCGAGGTCCCGATTCTCCCGGGAAAGATCTGGGTTGAACTCCCCCGCCCCGGCAACGCAACGCGCAACTGACACCGCACTAGGTTCAGCGCCGTGCCACGCCATCAGGTTCGCTGCCCTCCCGATCCGACGATGCTCGCGGGGTTCGCCCGCATCCGAGAACAGCTCGACATCCCCGCATCGTTTCCGGCGGAGGTCGAGACCGCGGTCGACGCCGTGGTGGCGACCGGGCCGACCATTCCGGCCGGCTCGCCGACCGCCGTTCGCGACGCGCTCGACATCCCCTTCGCAGCGATCGATCCGCCGGGTTCGCTGGATCTCGACCAGGCGTTCGCCGCCGAGGAGCGGCCCGGCGGCCATCGCGTGTTCTACGCGATCGCCGACGTGGCCTCGCTGGTCCCGCCGGGCGGCCCGATCGACATCGAAGCGCGGCAGCGTGGCGTCACGCTCTACTCGCCGGACCGACGGACGTCGTTGCATCCGGAGCGAATCAACGAGGACATCGGGAGCCTGCTCGCCGGCGAGGAGCGCCAAGCACTGCTGTGGACGATCGATCTCGATGCCGGCGGCGAGATCGTCGACGCCACGCTCGAGCGGGCACTGGTCCGTAATCGAGCGCAGCTGACCTATCGCGAAGCGCAGGATCAGATCCTGTCGGGCCGCGCCGACGCGTCGCTGGCGCTCCTGCGCACGATCGGTGAACAGCGCCAGGCCCTCGAACGCGAACGCGGCGCCGTGAGCCTCGCCCTTCCGGCGCAGGAGGTCGTCACGGCCGACGACGGATCGTTCGAGCTCGAGTACGACGAGAGCCTCGTCGTGGAGGAATGGAACGCGCAGATCTCACTCCTGACCGGCATCGCGGCGAGTCGCATCATGATCGACGCTGGGGTCGGGCTTCTGCGGACCTTGCCCGAACCCGACCAGCGAACCGTCGGGCAGATCCGGCGGACGGCCCGTGCGTTGGGCGTCGAATGGGCTGACGGCGTCGGGTACGCCGAGCGGGTCCGCGAGCTCCGCCCGGACACGCCGACGACCGCGGCGCTGCTGAGCCAGGCGGCCCGCGGTCTACGCGGTGCCGGCTACGTCGCCTTCACGAACCACGATCTCCCGGAGGATCCCCAGCACTCGGCGATCGCGTCGACCTACGCCCATGTGACCGCGCCGCTGCGGCGGCTCTGCGATCGCTTCGCGAACGAGATCATCGTCGCCGTCTGCGCGGACGCGGCGCCACCCGCCTGGGCCGTCGAGGCGCTCGACGAGCTGCCGAAGTTGATGGGCGGCGCGAGCCAACGCGATCGCACGCTCGAACGAGCCGTCGTCGACTATGTCGAAGCCATGGTGCTCACGCGTCGGGTCGGTGACACGTTCCACGCGGTTGTGACGGACGTTGATGATCGTGGGCGCGGCCGTGTGCAGCTCCGAGATCCCGCCGTGGTCGCGCGGGTCGCCGGAGACGGGCTGGCATTGGGTTCCGAGGTGGTCGTGCGCCTCGACGAGGCCGACCCGGATCAGCGCCTCGTGCGCTTCTCCGTGGTCAGTGGCTGACTGCGGGCTTCAGCTTCTTGGCGTGAGCCACCCAGCGCTCGACCTCGGACAGCGACGGCGGGCGCCGCACCAGTCGACGCTTCTTGGCGGTGTTGACCTCGAGCATCTTGGCGTGGAGGTTGGCGGGCTTGCGGGTGCGCAGCTCCTTCACCGTGTCGACGCCGGAGTTCTCCAGTAGGTCGCTGTACTCCTCGCCGACGCCCTTGACCCGCATCAGGTCGGCACGGTTCACCCACTCCAGGATCTGGTGTTCGGTGCAGCCCGACTCCTTGGCGAGCGCCTTGCGGCCCTTCTTGTCGCCGCCCGCCGACAGCAGGCCCTGCGTGGTGCGCACGCCGGCCTTGTCGAGCGCCTTGCGGAACTTCGGGCCGATGCCCTCGATGGTTTCGATCTTCGCCATTGCCGCTTCTCCTGATCCAGCTGGGGATGTCCCGCGCATCCCGACGCTAGAGCAGACGAGAAAGTCGCGCGGGCGCCCCGATCAGACGACGGCGACCGGCAGGCGGTCGTGTGCGCACTCGCCGGCCGGAGTGACCGTCATGCGCTCGGCGCCGCTCTCCGCCATCACCAGCGTGTGCTCGAACTGGGCGGTGCGGGTGCCGTCGATCGTGACGGCGGTCCAGCCGTCGTCCCAGATCGCCGCATCGGGCGCACCGAGCGTGAGCATGGGTTCGATCGTGAACGACGTGGCGGTCTCGAGCGGTGTCGTCAGGCGACGGTCGTAGTAGTGGGGAATCTGGAGGTTGGTGTGGAACTCCGTGCCGACACCGTGGCCGATGAACTCCCGCACAACGCCGAACCGATGCTTCGCGGCATGGCGTTCGATCGCCTTGCCGATGTCGCTGACCGGACCGCCGGGCGTGACCGCGGCGATCGCCAGCATCAACGACTCGAGCGTGACCTCGACGAGACGACGGGACTCCGCATCGACATCGCCGACGAAGAACATCGCCGAAGTGTCGCCGTGGACGCCGTCGCGAAAAAGGGTGACGTCGATGTTGATGATGTCGCCGTCGGCGAGCGGTCGAGAGTCCGGCACGCCGTGGCAGATCACCTCGTTGACCGAGGTGCAGACCGACTTCTTGAACCCGCGATAGTTGAGCGGACTGGGGTAGCCGCCTGCCTCGATGCTGAGGTCGTGGACGAGACGATCGATCTCATCCGTGGTGGTCCCGGGTCGAACGATGTCCCCTGCCCGAAGCAGGATCTCGGCGGCCGCCGCGCCGGTGCGACGCATCGCTGCGATCTCGTCGGGCGTGCGCGTGACGGAACTGACGGAAGGACCGGGCTCGCCGCTGACGGCGTAGGGAGGGCGCTCGATCTCAGCCGGAACGCGGCGGGTCGGGCTGAGGAGCCCACGTGTGACCGGCGGGAGCGAAGGGGCGACCTTGCTGACCGGTCCGTTTCGACGCTTGCGCTTTGCCATCACGGCCTCCTGTGGTTCACCGGAGGAATCGGCTGACCGACTCGACCACGCAGGCCGGTTTGGCCTGCCCGTCGATCTCCACCGTAATCGTGACGACCACTTGCACGCCGCCGTTGATCTCTTCGGCCTCGGTGACGGTCGCTCCCGCTCGGACGCGACTTCCCACCGTGACCGGTTGCGGGAAGCGCACTTTGTTGGTGCCGTAGTTCACGCCCATGGACGCGCCATCGACCCGCATGATCTCGGGCAGGAACTGGTTCGTGAGCGCGAGCGTGAGGTAACCGTGGGCGATCGTGGCACCGAACGGGCCGTCTGCGGCGGCTTCGGGGTCGACGTGGATCCACTGGTGATCGCCGGTCGCCTCGGCGAACTGGTCGATGCGGTCCTGCTCGATCACGATCCATTCGCTGTGACCGAGATCGTGGCCGACAGCCTGGAGCAGTTCGTCGGGAGAGGCGAAGACCGTTGTCATTCAGTCAAGGCTACCGGCGGTGGCCTTGGGCGACATCGGCACCTCGACGAACCCGGTCAGGCGTCCGACACCCTCTTCGGGGCGGCCGAAGAGGTATCCCTGCGCATGCAGCACGACGTCAGCTGACCGGTCGCGTAGGCCCATGACGTGCTCCACCTGCTCGTCGGTCTCGACCCCCTCGACGACGACCGCGAGGTCAAGGGCCTCGGCCATGTGGAACACCGCGGCAACGATCGCAGAGGCGCGGGCGTCCTCGCCGAGCAACGACGTGAAGCTGCGATCGATTTTCACGCCGTCGATCTCGAACGTCTGGAGATAGGCGAGTGACGAGTAGCCGGTGCCGAAGTCGTCGATCATCACCGCGACACCGAGATCGCGGATGGCCACGAGCTGGCGGGCGGCCGCGCCGGTGGCGTCCATGAGGAGCGACTCCGTGACCTCGACGACGAGCAGGCCGGCGTCGAGGCCGTAGAAGCCGAGCCGCTCGCTCAGCCAGGCGGCCAGCGAGGGATCGTTGAAGGTTCGCGCCGAGAGGTTGACGGCGATCGGCCGTTTGACGGGAGCCTCCGACAGCAGACGAAGAGTCTGGTCGACCATTGTCCGGTCGACCTCGCTGATGAGACCCGTCTCCTCGGCGAGTGGGATGAAGGCGTCCGGCGGAACCAGACCGCGCTCGGGATGCTGCCACCGAGCAAGGGACTCGAACCCGACCACGCGGCGTTCCGGCAGGCGAACCACCGGCTGGAGGAACACCACGAACTCCCCCTCATCGAGCGCCCGCCGGAGGTCGCGACCGACGACGACGCGCTCCTCGAGCTGATTGCGGAACGCGAGGTCGAAGACTTCGATTCGGGCGCGCCCCGTCTGTTTGGCGCGATACATCGCGAGGTCGGCGTTGGCGATCAACTGCTCGGCCGAGTCCGACGTCAGCGCTCCCGCAATCCCGACGGACGCCGTGATGACGTGGTCCGTCTGACCGTCAGCGACCGGCTGGCCGATCACGGCCTGGAGGCGCTCGGCAAGTTCGATCGCACCGACTTCGGTCAGGCCCTCGCACACCACGACGAACTCGTCGCCGGCGAGGCGACCGACGAGATCGCTGTCTCGGACGCTCGTCCGCAGCCGGTCGGCGACGGCCGTCAGGACGAGATCGCCAAACGCGTGGCCGAGCGTGTCGTTCGTGATCTTGAAGTGGTCCAGATCCACGAACAGGACCGTGAGCGGCGTCTGGTCGGCATCACCGATGCGCGACTCGAGATGATTCTGGATGGTGTTGCGATTCGGCAGCCCCGTCAGCGGATCGTGCTCAGCCCGGTGCCGTTCGCGGTTGAGTGCGCTGCGCATCGAGTCGATTGCCCGAGCGTCCTGCAGCGCGAGCGACGCATGTTCGGCGAGCGCGAGAAGCGCTTCCTGCTCCGGCGACGTGAAGCGGCGGCTGGCCACGAGGCTCGTGACCGTGAGGCAGCCGACCACCTCGCCGTTGACGTGCACCGGTGCCGACATGATCGCGTGGGCGTCGCCGAGACGGCGCTTCGCCGGGTCGTCGGGATCGTCCGGGTCGCCGAGGACCAGTCGCTCCTCTCGGATGCAGCGGCCGGCGACACCCTCGCTCACGTCCATGACCCGGACCGCCTCCAGGTCGTCGGAGTCGTACCCGCGACTCGACACGGCAATGAGGTCGGAAGGGTTCTCGTTGTCCCTGATCCGAAGATTCACGCGGCCGACACCGAGCAGATCGAGGGCGCCGGCGGTGACGGCATCGAGCACGTCCTTCGTGGGAGCACGATGCGAGATGGAGCGCTGGAGGCGAAAGAGACGGTCGAGGAGGCCCTGCCGTTCACGGAGTTGGCCGACAAGGCGCCGGTTGTCGTCGACACGCTGTTGCAGGTCACGACGGGCCGAACGTTCGGACTCGAGCGAGCTCCGCATGCGAGCCGAGAGTCCGACCACCCGGCCGACGGCACGGATGAAGGCGACTTCGTCCGCGGAGAACTCGTCGACGGTTCGCCCGAACACGAGGACGTCATCGGTGCCGTCGAGGTCCGTGCGGACGACGTTCACCTCGCCGATCACCGGAAACTCGACGAGCCGGTCAGTCCCATGAGCGACCTTCAGCAGGTCGTTGACGGGCAGGTCGTGCCGCCCGAACCCCTTTGCGTGGACCACGGACGACGGACTGCAGATCACGGCGATCTCGGCGTCGAGGGTCTCGGCCGTCCGGTCGATTCCATGGACCAGGTCGACCCCTTCGTCGGTCGTCGCAAGGGTGGCGATCAGCTCTGTCAAGGAGATGAGCGCCCAGGAAATGGTCAATCGCTCAGCCGATCGCGAGCGTGACGAGCGTTTGGTTGTGGAAGCCGGATGCGCCCGCGACGCGGGCGAACTCGCCGTAGGTGTAGAAGCCGGCGATCGGAGCGCCGACGCGATCCCTGATTCGGCCGACCTCGGCGGCGATGCCGTCCTCTCCCATGACACCGCGACGTGCGACGCAGTCGAACGCGAGGACGGCGACCGGCGGACCGTCGATCTGATCGAGCGCATCCGCGCACGCGATGTCGGTCGCGTCGAGAACGGACTCGGCCGACCCCTCCATGGCGTACGCGATCACGCCCTGCGGGACGCCCGCAATCGAGGTGATCGTGCGCATCTCGGGATCGGCGGACGAGATGAAGCGAACCTCTTGCCGGCTGCGCCGTGAGATTCCGATCGGGTGAGTCGCCGCGAACTGCGTGAACGCGTCAGCGTCGTCCGCCAAGTCGACCGGCGCACCGTGGAGACGGAGGTAGCGATCGAGGGCCGGCTCCTCGTCGATCTCGTAGATGACGTTGCCGACGGACTTCGTGATGAGGACCGCATCCCCCACGGCCTCCCACCCGTGGAACACGCCGATGCCCAGCGGAGCGACCGACGAGATCGCCACGCCGATGACCTGGTTGCCGCCGATCCGACTACCGCCCTTGTTCGCATGGAAGAGCGTCGTCTGCGCCATCTCCATGCCGTCACCGGCGCAGCCCCCGACGAGAGGAATGGTTGCGCCGGTCGTGGCGTAGGCGCCACGAACGACCTCCTGCTGGTCGCCCGCAAGTCCGTCCGACAGCAGGAGGAGCACCGTGTGACCGCGATGCTCGACGTCCCAGACTGCGTCAGCCGCGACCTCGCCCGCTGTGCGGAGATCACCGCCGACGACGTCAGCGCATCGAGAGGCGAACGAGATGCCGTCCCCGCCGACCGCCATGACGACGACGCCGTTGTCGGTCGGGCCGGCGACGCCGATTTCGCCGCCGGTCGAGCAGCCAACGACGGATGCCTCGCTCGATGCGACGGAGGCGACGCCGGAGAGGAGCGCCTCATGGTCATGGAGGTGTCCCGCGAAGACCAGAAACAGGTTCGCGTTGCCGCTCTCGTCTGCTTCCGCGGCAGCGCTGGAACCGGCCGCGTAGGAGTCGTCGAGGATGCTCGTGCCGACGCCGGCCCACCGGGCCGCGTTGCCAGTCGAGCCATCCGTGGATTGGAGCTGTGTTTCAGTCACCCTCCCCGCGTCGGCACAAGCCGCACCGTCGTGAGGAGTAGCGCGAATCAACGAGAACATGACTCCCAACGATTGACGCCCTGGCGATTAGTCGCTCCAGCGAAGGGATCGCCGCCCTCGGGATGTTGCTTTGGTCGGCGCAGCGCTGCGAGACTGCTTCACATGGCCGGCAAGGAAGTCCAGGAACGGACCGAGGCATCTAGTGCGCGCCGAGCTGCGGGAACGCGCCAGATAAGTCAGGTTCTCGGTCCCGATGTCGTACGAAGCCTCCACAAGCAGAACGTCTTCATCGACGCAGGGGTGGGTGTTGGCCTCCTCGCCGCCGTGGTCGCGCTCGCTCTTGGTCTCGGAACGGTGCCGATCGGCCTTCTCTGGCTAGCAATGCTCGTCGCACAAGGGTTCTTGCTGCAGATCTTGGCCTTCTTCGCCCACGATGCCTTCGTTCATCGCGCCGTCGGCGGCCGGAGGTTTTCCCGAGTCGCCGGATCGGTCTTCGCGACACCAGCGACCGTCGTCTTCAGTGAGTACAAGCATCTGCACATGGCTCACCATCGCCACGTGAACGGCGCCGGAGACAGCGAAGAGTACAAGCGAGACTTCGACCGACGATGGGTGAAGTGGGCGTTGCTGACTCCGGTTGGCACCCAAATGTCTTGGTTCGGTGTCTTCCGGCGCGGGGACCGTGAGCGGTGGGCACCGGACTACACCGACGAGGAGGCACGCATGGTCAAGCAGGAGACCCGTGCCCTGATCCTGGTCTTCGCCGGGCTGGTTGGCCTCGCATTCCTGAGCCCTGGCGTGGTACTCCGCGGCTACTTTCTGCCGCTGCTGCTTGTTGCGCCCATCGCGTCCAGCTTGAGGGTCATTCTCGAACACGCAGACGTAGACGTGAGCACACCGCTGGCCAGCTCAACCTTCTACCGGACCGGCGCTGTCTCTGGGCCCATGTTTCTGTGGGGGGCTGGCGACTGCCACCTCGTGCATCACTTGTACCCGGCAATACCGTTCTACCGAATGCGTCGTGCCGTGAAACTGATCGAACCTGTGCTACTCGATTCAGGACTCCGGCAACACCGCTCGTTCGGAAAGCTCCTGTACGGCTGGTTCATTCGGAACGAGGCCCACGGCACTTCCTGGCCGGTGACGAACGCCTAGTCTCGTTCGTTGATCTGACGACGGATCCGGACGACGGACGCCACGCCGAAGAACACCATCAACAGCCCAACAACGATCCAGGCGAAGACAGGCATCTGGCCCGATCCGGCTCCGGCGATGTAGACGTACGGAGCGACAAAAGCCAGCAGCGTGATGAGCGCCCAACGCTGTGTCGAGCCCCAGTCCTGCGACCGAGCGGCCTTGACGACGCGGACTTGGCCATACGCGTACGGCCAAGCCGTGCCGACATCGATCGCCAGAAACGCCCACGGATTCACGCCATATTCACCCAGAGTGGGCCAGACAAGTAGCGCTCGAAGGATCGAGTAGCCGAAGATTGACGCGATCCACGCCTTCCCTAGCCAACCAACCCGAGCGACGTCGTCCACTGCCCGAGACTAGGGCCGATCGGCCCTAGTTTCCACCACCGTCCGCGCGGGCCCGACCTTTCCTCGCGCGTGTTCAGGTTGACTTTCCCCCCGACTTGTCCGTAGCGTCGTGGGCCTTATGGCCCTAGTCCCGACCGTGCCCGGTCTCTCCATCCGTCCTGTGGATAACTCCCAAGAGCTGCTCGCTGCTAGGCGACTCCACTCGCAGTGTTTTGTCGAGGAGGGGTTCATTAGCTCGGCTGAACTCGGAGCCGACGGACTCATCCACGATGACTGGGTGCCCTTCAGCGACTACTTCATCGCGGTTGACGAGCAGGCGGGACAGATTGTTGGGACCTGTCGCCTGATCCGGCCAAGTGTCAGGGGCTTCCCGGCGTTCCAGCACTTCGATGTCCGCGATGACGCCATGGAGATATTCGCCGACATCGACACCAATCGCTGTGCGGAGATCTCGGCACTGGCGACTCTCCGCAACGGTATGCAGCACATGGCGATCTCGGGAGCGCTCTACGGCGCTGTCTGGCGGCGCGCAATCGAGACGCGACGGGCCTACCTTCTCGCAATCGTTGACGACCGCATGCTGATGTTTGCTCGCCGGTTTCTTGAGATTCCAATGCTTCAGATCGGCGAGTCGCGCGAGTTCATGGGGGCAAGGACGACGCCAACAGCGATCTACGTACCGCGAGCTGCCGAGTCGATGGCACCGGACAACCTCCGCTTCTTCTCGGGTGACATTCCGTTCAGTGAGCTAGACGAGGTCGTGATCGACCTCCGCAGCACGGTGCCGGAGATTCAGCCGAAGGTCCGGGACCTCACAGCGCGCCGAGCGTAGATCCTCCGCAATGGGCCTCATTTCGGGCCTCGCAGTGCCGACCCAGCCTGTATGGGGAGGGACTCTTTCCGGACTATTGCTGTCGGCGTGTGCCTCGTCGCGCTCGCAACCCTCGCGGGCGAGACCGCACAAGCGGTCGCGAAGGCAGTAGCCGCAGTCTTCTTGATCACCGTCATTCTGCGGCGTAATCGCGCGAGTCGGAGCGAACGAGATCGCCCGTGGCAATACATCGCAGCCGGCACCTCCCTTGTTCTTGTAGCCGCGGTGGTTCGCCTCGCGCATGGCGCCTCGATCGGAGTCGACAACCCGTTCCCGAGCTACGCCGAGGTACCCGCGATCCTCGGCTACGCCTGCCTAATCGCTGCATGCCAGAGCTTCTGGCGTCTGCGTTCAACTCGGCGCGACCTTGAAGCAGCCCTGGACGGGCTCCTCCTCACGGCGGCGACCGCAGTCGTCGTCTTCAGCGCGATCCTCTCCGACTATCTCCGCGACAGCACTATCGACGGATGGACTCGGGCCGGCAACGTTCTGTACTCGATCCTCACGCTGACCTTGCTCGGGCACATTGCACGCCTGGCAGTCGGCCCCGGAACACGGAATGGCAGCTGGCGATTGCTCGCAATTGCCTCGAGCCTCCTGCTGACGAACGACATTCTTCTGTTGCTCGATAGCACCGGCAGTGGCTGGGCTTTGGAAGCCGCGACCGTCACGACGTCGCTGGCTCTCGTGCTGGGCGCAGCCGCGTTTCTTCATCCGCTTGCGCCATCGCTCGTTGAGACGCCGGAGTATCGCGAGCCCCGCCTGACAGCTGTCCGAATCACCATGCTTGCAGCAGCGCTTCTCACTCTCCCGATGGCACTGCTTGCAGCGCTGGTTCGGGATACAGAGCCCGATCTCCCGGTTCTGGTCACAGGGTCGGCCGCGCTCGCTCTCGTCAGTCTTGTCCGGATCTCGCTGCTGTTCCGCGCGAAAGAGCGCGTCGCTGGTCTTGACGCTGCGCTGTCCGAGTCGGGCCGAGGTCTGCTCGACGCGTCCTCTGGAACAGAGATCGCGGTAGCCGCGTCGAAGACAATCCGGCTCGTTGTCGGCGAATCGTCCCGGTACGCAGCCGTGATCGGTGCCCGGGAAACGACCCGACACCTCGTCGTCCGCCTGGAAGGAGCGGAGGCTGCTCAGATTCTCACTCTCGAAGCCGAGTCCGCATCTCCCGAACTTCGCGATCTCATTGCAGTGGATTCGGCATCCTCGAACTTCGTCGAGCTCGAGTTGGGCGACCGAGGTCGCTTCGGACGAATCCTGGTCGAGGTCGCTGGAAACCTGGATACCGCGTATGGCCTCGCTCTACAGACCATGTCTGCGCAGATCACCCAAGCGCTCGTATCCCTCCGACTCACGGAGGCGCGATTCGAACGTCGCGCCGAGCAACGCCTATCCGCCCTCGTTGAGCAGTCATCAGACCTAGTCGTAGTGGTTGGTGCCGATGGCCAGGTTCAGTTCGCGTCTCCAAATTCCGAACGTGTGCTCGGCGTCGGCAACGACCAGATGATTGGCATGAACCCCCTCGTGCTCTGCCACCCTGACGAATCGGACGCCTTGCGCGCTCTAATCGCCGCCCCGTCCACATCAGACGAGGTCGCAGTCGCGGCTGAGTTTCGGCTTCGCACTCATGGTGGGACGTACCGCTGGTTCGACATCACAACTCGTGACTTCTCCGAGAATCCCGAAGTCGCCGGCGTCGTTCTGACCGCTCGCGACGTCGACGAGACTCGAGCAGCCAAACTCGGCTTGCAGCGAAGCGAGCAGTGGTTCCGTGGACTCGTCCAGAACAGCTCGGACGTGATCGCCGTCATCGACGACGGCGGGACGTTCACATACATCTCGCCCTCAGCGAACGAGTTGCTCGCCCATCGACCGAGCAATCTCCGCGGCCAGAGCTTCTTCGATCTGATCGCACCGAACCAGAGCGGCAACGTCGGCGAGATCCGAGCACTCATGCTCAACTCGATGGAAGGAAGTCACACGATCGAACTCGCACTCACGCGGTCCGACGGCGATGAACGAACGGTCGATGTGACAATCACCGACCTTCGCCACGACCACTCGGTGCGAGGTCTGGTCCTGAACATTCGCGACATCACGGTTCGCAAGCAGCTCGAGAATGATCTCCGCCACCAGGTGCTGCACGACGATCTCACCGGGCTCGGGAGCCGCGTCCAGTTCACCAAGCAACTGGAGGAGGCGCTGCGGGCCGACCGGCGTGCCGGGAGCCGCGTCGCGGCACTGTTCATCGATCTCGACGACTTCAAGAACATCAACGATTCGCTCGGACACGCCGCGGGCGACCAGGTGCTCGTGGAGATCTCCTCGCGCCTTCTCGGCCGATTGCGGCTCCATGATCGCGCCGCTCGGTTCGGCGGTGACGAGTTCGCGGTGCTCCTGACCGACGTCTACACCGACTCCGATGTCACACTTGTCGCGGACCGCATCGTTGAGGAGCTCAGCCGCCCGGTCGATCTCATGGGCCACGAAGTTCGCTTGGGCGTCAGTGTTGGCATCGCGATGGACGACGACGGCAGTCAGACGCCCGAGGATCTGCTTCGGGCGGCCGACGTCGCCATGTACGAAGCCAAGGCCAAGGGCAAGGGCCGATGGGCGCTGTTCGAGTCCGGCATGGCCGAACAGACCTTCGAACGATTCGAGATCTCCAACTCCCTCGCCGCAGCGATCGAGGGCGACGAGCTGACGGTGCACTATCAGCCGATCCTCGACCTCTTCTCCGGCAAGACGGCCGGCGTCGAGGCGCTCGTGCGTTGGAACCACCCGGAACGAGGCATGGTCAGTCCTGCCTCCTTCATTCCGCTCGCGGAGCGCAACGGCCTGATCGTGCCCCTCGGTCGCAAGGTCCTCGAGACCGCACTGTCGCAGGTCGCGACATGGCGGGGCCGCGGGCACGACATCTACGCCAGTGTGAACATCTCCCCCGTGCAGCTCCAGCGCGACGGCATCGTGACCGAAGTGCTCGAGCTGGTCGATGGCTCCGGCATCGACCGCTCCGCCGTGGTCCTCGAGCTGACCGAGTCGGCTCTGATCAACGACTTCGAACTCGTCGTGCAACGCATCGATGCACTCCGAGCGGCGGGCCTGCGTGTCGCAATCGATGACTTCGGCACCGGCTACGCGACGTTGAAGTACGCCGATGAGTTCTCCGCGGACATTCTCAAGATCGATCAGTCGTTCGTCGCTCGGCTCGAGACGCAGGACGATTCGACAATCGTCTCCACGGTCCTCAGCATCGCCGCGGGGATGGGTGCGGAGACGGTCGCCGAGGGCATCGAGGTGCCCGATCAACACAAGCGCCTTTTGGCACTCGGCTGCCGCCTCGGTCAGGGCTACTACTTCGCCCGCCCGGCGGACGCCTCCACGATCGGCGAACTGCTCTCGCGCGAGCTCGACGGCGAAGCACTCGCCGGCCACTCCCACTGACGCCGACACCACGTCCACTCACGCGGTCTGGCAGGCTGCGGAGATGCCCGGGATCGGAACAGAACGCGACGGCGCGGTCGGAACCCTGATCATCGACAACCCGACGCGCCGCAACGCCATGACTGCCGACATGTATTCAGCGGTGCCGGCCGCAATCGAGGAACTCCTTGCGGAGCCCGAGCTGCGCGTCATCGTTCTGCGCGGTGCCGGCCAGGAGGCGTTCGGTGCCGGGTCCGACATCAGCGAGTTCCCGACGCGACGTCTCGGCGACAAGGCCCCGTCGTATGACAACGCTGAACACGCCGCTTGGGAGGCGCTCGCCGCCATCCCGATCCCTGTTCTCGCGGCGATCCATGGCCCCTGTATGGGCGGCGGAATCGCGATGGCTCTCCACTGCGACATTCGAATCGCCGCGGACGACGCGACGTTCGCGGTGCCGCCCGCCCGTCTCGGTCTCGCCTACCCGCAGGACGCGTTGTATCGACTCATCGAGCTCGTCGGGCCCGCCCGCGCCAAGTTGCTCCTGTACAGCGCACGGGTGTTCGACGCTGCGCAAGCGGAGCGCATGGGTCTGGTGCAGGAAGTCGTCGCCAAAGCCGACCTGGAAGATCACGTCAGCACGGTTGCGACGCAGATCGCCCGTCTCGCGCCACTCACACACCGCGCGACGAAACTCAGCGTGAATTCCTTTCGTGACGCGTCCCTCGAGAGCGCCGCCGCAGAAGCACGGAGCGCCTGCTACGACAGCGCCGATTTCCGCGAAGGCGTGCAGGCGTTTCTCGACAAGCGCCACGCCGCCTTCCACGGCCACTGAACATTCGGAGAATCCACCACCCATGTCCACACACCTCAACGTCGTCACGAGCGGGACCGGCCCGACTGTCCTTTTCGTCCATGGCCTCGACTCCGATGCCGACGTCTGGAGCCCGGTCATCGACCTCCTCCAGGATCACACCTGTGTCGCGGTGGATCTCCCGGGTCATGGCGAGTCACCGGTCAGCGACGATCCCGCGGCGTATGAACGAGAGGCGCTCCTCACGGACCTCGATGATGTGATCGCGACGCTCGACTCGCCGGTTGTACTGGTCGGGCATTCCCTCGGCGGATACCTCGGTATGGCTCATGCGATGAGCCGCCCCGGCGCGATTGCTGCGATGGTCCTCGTCTCGACCGGGCCGGGCTTTCGCGACCCGAAGGCCCGCGACAGCTGGAACGAGCGGGTTCGCGAGAACGCCAAGGACTACGGAATCCCGGAGATCGCCGCCGCCGTTGCCTTCCACGTCGACGCCATGGTGATCGATCGTATGACCGAGCTGACGATGCCCCTGGCGCTCGTCATCGGCGACGGCGACAAGGCGTATCTCGGCGCGAACGACTACATGGAGAAGAAGCTCCCCCACGCGGAGCGCACAACGGTCGAAGGCGCCCGGCACTATGTCATGCGTTCGCATCCCGAGTCGGTCGCCGCCGCGGTTCGATCGATGACGGCCGCCGCCGGGCGGAGCTGAGCCGGGGGTGGGTGAGCCGACCGAGCTTCCGGTCGACGCGGCACTGCCGCGCGTCAACGAGATCCTCGCCGCCAATCGGATCGTCGTGCTCGAGTCGCCGCCTGGCACCGGGAAGACGACACGAGTGCCCCCATCGCTCGTCGACAGCAATTGGTTGGCTGGACAGCGTGTGTTGATGCTCGAACCGCGCCGCGTCGCCGCGCGGGCTGCCGCGGAACGCATCGCCGCTGATCTCGGGAGCCAGGTCGGTGATGTCGTGGGAGTTCGAACCCGTTTCGACACGCGGATCGGTCCGGCGACGCGACTGGAGGTCGTGACCGAGGGCGTGCTGAGCCGGATGCTGATCGACGACCCCGCGTTGGAAGGCGTCGGAGCCGTGATCTTCGACGAGTTCCACGAACGGAGCATCCATGCCGACACTGCGCTGGCGTTCACACGCGAGACACGCAGCGCGCTGCGCCCCGACCTTCGACTGGTGCTGATGTCGGCAACCATCGATGGCGACTCGATCGCTGCGCAACTCGGCGAGGCCGAGATCGTGCGCGTCGAGTCGCCCCTCCATCCGGTGCAGACGAGCTATCGGGTGCCGGCACCGGGCCGCTCCTCCGCGGACGACACGGCCGACGCCATCGTTGAGGCAGTGTCCGCCCATGCCGGCGACGTTCTCGTCTTTCTGGCCGGAGTCGGCGACATCAATCGCACGGCGCGGGCACTCGGGAAGCGGCTTCCAGAAGGGGTCACGATCACGCCGCTCCACGGGTCGCTGCCTCCCTCGGAGCAGGACCGGGCGCTGCGGCCGGCAGCGAAAGGCGTCCGCAAGGTCGTGCTGTCCACCCCGATCGCCGAAACGAGCGTGACGATCGACGGCGTTCGGATCGTGATCGACACAGGTCGGCGGCGGCGACCGGAGACCGACATCGGACGGGGGATGAGTCGACTCCGCACCGTCAACGCGAGCCAGGCGGCCACGGACCAGCGCCGCGGCCGCGCCGGGCGGCAGGGTCCGGGCATCTGCATCCGCCTCTGGCCCGAGGTCGAACAGGGGCGCCGACGGGTCGATGAACCGCCAGAGATCCTCACCGCAGACCTCACGTCGCTGGCGCTCCAGATCGCCGCCTGGGGAGCGATCGAGGCGCACGAGATCCCCTTCGTGGACCCACCGCCCGCCGCAGCGCTCGCTGCTGCCCGGGGGATTCTGACGACACTCGGTGCGCTGGACGACGACCGCCGCATGACGGCACACGGCCGCGAAATGGTCGCGCTCGGAGCGGAGCCACGGCTCGCGCACATGATGATCCGCGGCCATCAGATCGGTCTCGGCGGCACGGCATGCGATCTGGCCGCCGTGCTCGCCGACCGGGACCTGCTCACAGGGCGAACCCGACCGACCGATCTCCGTCTTCGCGTCGAGGCGCTGGATCGCGGCGGACGCGGCATCGAAGAGGGTCGACGCCAGCGGGCACGGGACCTCGCCCGCCGCTGGCGCCGACGCCTCGGCGCGACCGGTCCGGCCGATCTCGAGAAGGTCGGGGCTGTCGTCTCGCTTGCCTACCCGGACCGCCTTGCACAACGCAGAGCAGACGCCGGCAGCTTCCTCCTGGCATCGGGCGCCGGTGTCGCGACTCCAGCCGACGACGGCCTCGCCCAGGAGTCGTATCTCGCCGTCGCGGAGACGGACGGGATGGGGGCGGATGCTCGAATTATCACCGCGGCGCCGATCGACCGCGACGAGCTCGAGGCGCTACATGCCGATCGCATCGAGGAGCTCGTCCGAGGCGAGTGGGATCGCCGCTCGCGGGACGTCGCGTTCGAACGACAGGAGCGGCTCGGAGCGCTCGTCCTGCGCCGCAGCCCCGACGACCGGCCCGACCCCGACGCCGTCCGTGAGGCGCTGCTCGCCGGCGTGCGCCGGGAAGGACTCGGTCTACTCTCGTGGAGCGAGGCAGACCGGCGTTGGCGTGAACGGCTGGCGTTTCTGCACCGCGTTGATCAGGACACGTGGCCCGACGTCGGCGATGGGCCGCTCACGGAGGATCTCGAGACCTGGCTCGGACCGGCGATCGCCAATGCTCGGCGGCGGGCGGACCTCGAGATGATCGACGTGAAGGCGGCGCTCAACAACCGACTCGACTGGCGGCAGATCCGCGATGTGGAGCGGCTTGCACCCACCCACATCGCCGTCCCGTCCGGTTCACGCATCCCCGTCGACTACTCGTCGCCAGAAGGCCCGGTGCTCGCGGTCCGCCTCCAAGAAATGTTCGGCTTGGCTGAGACGCCGACCGTCGCCAACGGCAGCGTCACCCTCGTGCTCCATCTGCTCTCCCCCGCTCATCGCCCCGTCCAGGTGACGAGCGATCTCGACTCGTTCTGGTCGGACAGCTACCAGGCCGTCCGCAAGGAGCTCCGCGGCCGCTATCCGAAGCACGAGTGGCCAGAGGACCCCACATCCGCCGCGCCCACCAGTCGAGCGAAACGGCGGCGCTGAGATCAGCCCGCAGCGCGCCCCGTGACGGGTACGACGATGGTCGCGCCGCGCATGTCCGGTGCCGCGAGCGCCGCAGCCGCAAGCGCGGCGCTTCCGTCGAGCGAGGCTCGAAGACCCTCGTGCGCGAGTAGCGCTGCCGCTGCCTGCTCCAGGTGCCGGTCGTTGACGAGGGCAGTGTCATCGAGGGCATCGGACAAGGGCACGACGATCAGCTCCGAAGGCGCCGACACCGACATCTCCGGCGCACCGGCCCCCGGGGAAACCGGCGTCCGCACGAGGCGACCTTCCCGAACGCTGCGAACCGTTCCCGGAGCGCGTTCCGCGCCGACACCGACGACGCGCGTTCGAGGCATCCGTTCGTGACACCACGCGCCGGTGCCATGCGCGAGTGTCCCCCTGCCGATCGGCACGAAGATCGCGTCGATATCGCCATCGTGGTGTTCGAGCTCCGCCGCCATCGTCGCGGCGCCCTCTGCGAGTTCGATGTGATCTCCATCGTCGATGAAGAGCGCGTCGACCATTCGCGAATAGCGCTGGGCCTCAGCCCTGGCTTCGTCGGCATTGCTTCCGTCCAGCCGCACGATGGTTCCGGAATGGCGCAGACTCTCGACCTTTCCCGGATCGGCATCGAGCGGACCGAAGAGCTCGACGTCGATGCCTCGACTGCGACCCGCGTTCGCCATCGCGACACCGAAGTCGTCCGCGCTCGCGCACACGACTCGATGAACGTCGCGATGACACTCGAACCACCATTCGGCCCCACGACTCGCGACCGTGCCGGTGGGATTGATGGTCTCCACCTTCAGGATCAGTTCGATGCCGAGGAGGCGACTCAGCGACTCGCTTCGGTACTGGGGCGCCCGCACGAACGGGCGCGGGATGGCACCCGCCGCCTGCACGACACGGTCGAGATCGAAGGTCACGTCAGCCCCCCACCGCGCCGGCGGATCGCAGGGCAGCGATCTCCTGTGCGGAGAATCCCCGTTCGGCGAGCACATCATCCGTGTCGGCGCCAACCCACGCGGGCGAGGGGCGGGCCTCGCCAGGCGTACGGGAGAGGATGGGGACCGGCACGACCTCGGTGTTGCTCTCGCCTCCGAAGGTTCCCCGCTGACGGTGGTGTGGGTACTCCCGGGCTTCGTCGAAGCTGAGCACGGGCGCAGCACAGCAGTCCGTTCCCTCGAGCAGGTCACACCACTCGTCGCGGGTCCGCTCGAGAAACTTGGCTTGGATCGTCGCCTTCACCTCCGGCCACTTCTCGCGGTCGTACTGCGCCGGCAGGTCGCTCTGATCGATGCCGATGGTCTCGAGCATCAAGGCGTAGAAGTGGGGTTCGATCGGGGCGATCGACATGTACCCCCCATCGGCACATTCGTACACGGTGTAAAAGGGTGAGCCGCCGTCGAACAGGTTGGTTCCCAGGTTTGTCGTGTGCATTCCGCTCGCCTGCATCCCGTAGAACACGCTTGCAATCGATGCCACACCGTCGGTCATCGCTGCGTCAACGACCTGCCCTTGCCCTGATTGCTTCGCTTCCCAGAGGGCGCACAGCACGCCGAAGGCCATCGTCAGTCCGCCGCCGGCGAAGTCGCCGAGGAGCTGCATGACCGGCACAGGAGGCCCGCCGGCCGGGCCGACGCTTCCGATCACGCCCGTGATCGCCTCGTAGTTGAGTGAGTGGCCGGCGCTCGGCGCCAGCACGCCGGTCTGTCCCCACCCCGTGAGACGCCCGTACACGATGGCGGGATTCCGGTTCATGACCTCGTCGGGGCCGACACCGAGCCTCTCGGTGACACCGGGGCGAAAGGCCTCGAGAAAGATGTCAGCGTCGCTCGCGAGCCGAAGCACCGTCTCGACGCCCGCCGGCTGTTTGAGATCCACAGCGATCGACCGTCGCCCACGATCCCACGACGAGTATCCGCCGGTGACCTTGTCCTCCGGCACCTCCGCGAGTCGATCGACGCGGATGACTTCCGCCCCCATGTCCGCCAACTTCAGCGTTCCGAACGGGAGGGCGCCGAGGCCGGCGAGTTCGATCACCCTCACGCCGGCCAGCGGTCCGGCCATGTCCATACCTCCGTCGCCTCGACGACGAAGTTAGTCGGAGGAGTCGGAGGCGCCGGGTTTCTCAGCCCGCCAGGAGCTTCTCCCACTGTGGAGCCTCGCTGTCGCGAACGAAGTCGCGAAACGCCTGCACGGCGAGCGGCAGGCTCGAAATGGAGGCAGCCGCCATGAACTCGGTGCCGTCCGACCAACTCTGCACCCACTCGCCCTCGCCGAGATCCTCGACAAGCGGCGCGGACAGCTCGCCCTCGAGTGACGTGCCCCGAAGATCGATCGTCATCCACCATCCCGGTCCGTCGACGGCTTCGATGCTGATGCCATCGCCGTCGTGCAACTCCGGAACACACTGTGCGCGATACCAATCGCACAGAAACGCCAGCACCTCGCCGGCCGCCGCAGTGTGTGAGCCTTCTCCGGTGTCGTCCACGATTCCTCCGCAACCATGCGTCGCTACTCTAGGTAGCGACCTTGAGTTGCAACATAGCAAGGCCGATAGTGTGAGACAAGAGCAACGACCCGGAGGTTCTCACTGATGGCCGAACGCGCGAGCCGCCGAAGTCGCGAACAGACGAAGAAGCTCGTGCTCGACGCCGCCGTCGACCTGGTCAGAATCGAAGGGCTCGGAGCAGAGCCCACGACCGTCAGCTATCAGAAGGTGTTCGATCATCTCGAGGAGACCATGGGGGTGCGCGTCACACGCGCGTCCGTCCACGAACGCATCTGGGTAAGCCAGGAGGACTTTCAGTTTGAGGTCCTCGAGTTACTAAGCAGCACGGACTCGGGAATGCAGCAGACATATACCTCGGCCATCGACGTGTTCGAGGAAACAGCGGACCTCCACCCGATTGACCGCATGCGGGAGATGACTCGAGTTGCGGCAGACGTGAACCTCGCCGTCGCGCAAGGAGACCCGCGGTTCTTTTCATGGGTCGGCATGACAATGAGTCTCGCTGCTGACGCGGGCCTCAGTTCCGAGCGTGCAGAGCAGCTGAGAGTTGCAACATCAACAAGCTATGGCGACTTCGAAGCTGCCGGAGTCGAACTCCTCCGAGGGCTCGCCCAGATACTTGGGCTTCGGCCTCGCGTGGATCTCTTCGCTCACGCGGACACGGGCTTCTCCCTGATTGCGAACCTGGGGATCGCGCTATCGGAAGGCAGCACGCTGCGGACCCGGTTCGATCCAACGGAGTTGCCAACACAAGAACTGTCGACAGGCGCATCCGGCGAACCGCAGGAATGGTCGGCGTTCGCAGCCGGATACTGGGCTCTCCTCAACTCCTTCCTCGAGGTCGACCCGTTGGCACATCCGGACCTGGTTGAGGGCGACTAGACCGGACTGCCGGCGAGACGCCAGAGGAACGTCGCCATCTGCGCCCGCGTGACCGGATCGTTCGGAGCGAACCGGTTGCCACCGACGCCTGTCGTGATGCCGCGATGGAGCAGCCAGTCGACCGCCTTCGCGTAGAACGCACCGGCGTTCACGTCATTGAAGCCGGCCGCCGGTGAGCCGCCCGGCTCTCCTTCGAGCCGCCACAGGAACGTCGCCATCTGACCGCGGGTCACCTGGTCGTCCGGTGCGAAGCGATTTCCGCCCACACCGGTCGTGATGCCCTCGGCCTTCAACCAGTCGACAGCCTTCGTGTAGAAGCGGCCGTTCGGCACATCGGAGAACCCGGCGGAGGGTGAGCCACCGGGCTCGCCGCTGTAGCGGTGCAGGAAGGTCGCCATCTGACCGCGGGTGACGTGGTCGCTCGGCGAGAACTCGCCAGGGCCGGTACCGGTGGTGATCTCGGCGGCGGCCAGCCAACCAACAGCCGCGCTGTAGTACTGGCCGCTCGGCACGTCGAAGAACTGACTGCCGGAACCGTCGCCGATGAAGTTGAGCTGCGAGAAGCTCGAGCCGAGGACTTCGGTCGCGTCGGCGTCGAGCCACTGTTCGAGCAGCGTCGCGTAGACCTGTCGGAAGTCGACATGATGATGCAGATCGCCGCGCCAGTCGAGGTTGGTCAGCGAGGGCTGCTGGCCGTGGTGTCCCCCTTCGGCCTGCGGGCTCACGAACATCATCAATCCGGCCGTGCCATGGTCGGTTCCGGCCGAATAGTTCGCTTCGACCCGGCGTCCGAACTCGGAGAACACCAGCACGCCGGTGCGGCCGGCGAACGCCGGGGAGAGACGGGTGAAGAATGCGTCGATCCCGGCGTCGAGCTCGGCGAGAAGCTCGTCGTGGGACGGCCGTTGGCCATCGTGATGGTCGAATCCGCCGAGGCCGACGCTGACGATCCTCGTGCCGAGGTTGAGGTTCACGACCTCGGCAGCGAGACCGAGCTCGCGGGCGAGTCCGTCTTCCTCGAGGCCTTCGACGTATGCCGGGGAGATCTCCTCAGCGGTGTCGACGGCGTCGCGGAAGGAACCGGCGACGCTGTCACCCCACGCGCCACTGATGCCGCCGTCGCCGAAGTCAGCGACTGCCTCGATCGCGTAGCGCTCCCAACTCTCCGACCGGTCGGCGCCGAACAACGACCCGTTGGGCGGCAGGCCGATGGCGCCGGTCTGCCCCGCCTTCAGCAACATCGGAATGCCGCCCCAGCCGATGTGAACCACACCGAGTTCGCCGAGATCCGCGCCCTGCGCGTACCGCCCGAGCCAGCCGGTCGGATCGGGACCGAGGTCGACGCTACCGGCGAAGTACTGGGCGGTGGACTCGAAGTGGCTGTGCTCGTCCCCTTCTTCGCCCACACCTTCGATCAATGCCACCTGGCCGGCATCGAACCGGGTCTTCAGCCGTCCGAGGTTCGGGTGGAGGTACAGGCCGTTTCCCACCGAGTCACCGCTACCCACCGAGACAGCCATGTTGCCGCGGGCCGCGTGGTAGGCGCTGTCCTCTGCGGGCACCAACGTGTTGAGGTGATCGTTGCCGCCGTTGAGGAACACGGTGACGAGGATGCGATCGCTCGGTCCCAACGGTGTCGCCGCTGCAGCGATCGAGTCGAATACGCTGGGCATCACGGTGAGCGCGCCACCGCCGGCGAGAGCGCCCTGCAGGAAGCGGCGTCGGGCGAATCCGGACTCGCCGGGGTGAGACGAGAGGCGGGCGAGCGCGATGTCCGCCTCACTCGGTCGGATCAGTTGGCGGCGGGGACGAATCAGTGATCGCATCAGTCGACCTCTCAGTAGACCTGGAACTCGGGGCACAGGGCGCCCACAAGGAAGCCCTGGGGAGCCGCGGCCCAACGGTTGTTCTGGTAGGTGCGCCGGTGCCATCGCTCGACGGCATTGCGCGTGGTGGCCGAGACCTCTTCGAGTCCGAAGAGGTCGAAGATCGCTTCGGCGGCGGCCTCGTCGTCCGGGTTCGTCTCGAGGTCGGCGAGCAGACCGGCCTGGTCAGCCCGCCAGCGTTGTCCGCGAGCGAAGCCGCCGCGGGCCCAGGCCGAGACGGTGCCGAGCCAGTACTCACCTTGACCCCAGCCCTTGACGCTCGGTGGGTCGAAGAGGGTCATGCCCATCGGGTCCATGCTCCAGTGGAGCCCCATGTCCCCGGCCGGAAGGCCGGAGCGCCGGATGAGGCTGGCGACGAACTCAACGGGTGTCTTGATCAGTCCATGGCGCGCTTCTGCACCCCAGAAATCATCGTGGAGGAGAATCGCACGAACGAGTGCTGCGATCTCCATGTCGGCCGCCACGAAGGCGTCGCCGAGACCGTTGATCGTCGACTGCGCCGGGTCGAGATGCGCGAAGTAGCGGAAGAGCTTGCCGGCGACGAATCGGGACGTCTCCTGCTGGCGGACGCCGCGGACGAGCTCAGTGATCGTGTCTCGCTCGCCGCCCCCGACCTGGACGCCATTCCAGTTCGCGCCGATACCGAACAGCGTCTTCTGCCCGTGGTCGTGATCGTTGGACCGGTAGACGTAGGTCGCATCCCAGCGACTACCCGTCCAGCCGACGGTGTTGTGCCCCGTCCATGCCCGAGCCATGGCAACCACGTCCTCTTCGGTGTAGTTGCCGACGCCACACGTGTAGAGCTCCATCAACTCGCGGGCGAAATTCTCCTGGATCCCGCTCGCAACGTTCGTTTGGTTGTCGAGGAAGACGAGCATCGCCGGGTGCAGCGACGTCGCTCGCACAAGATCCTCGAAGTCGCCCATCGCCATGCGGCGGAACATGCGGATCTGGTCCCACATCTCGGGAAAGTCGGAGACCTTGTCCTGCGCGCACGAGAAATGCTCGTGCCAGAAGACGGTGAGCTTCTCCCAGATCGGCGTCGAAGCGCTGACCGCCGGCACGGTCCCCGGAACGGAGGTCGGGTTGGCAAGATCCGCCATGCGCTGGATCCACCACTCGATTGCGTCGCTTTGGGCTTCCCATTGGGACTCGTTGTTGACGAACCCCGGCACGCCCACATCGGGTCCCTCCGGCGTGGTATCTCCCGCCGTGAAGCCCATCGCGGCCTCGACCGCAGCCTGCCGGGTCATGCCGGTGAGCGCCGTCAGCTCACTGTTCGACCCCCCGTATCCAGTTCGCCGCAGCAAGTGCGCGGCGTCCTGTCGAGACAACGTGTCCGACGCTGGCATGGCTTCCTCTCTCGACCCGCATGAACCCATCGGCATGTGCCGTGATGGTTCCTTCGGCCCAATGGCGGCCGCGCTTGAAGAGGAAAACGGCCCCAACCCCATCCGTTCTGGGTGAACGGAGGGCTGGATTCCGGCCCTCCGTTCACCCAGAACGAAGAGGGGCGGGGGTCAGGCGACGGAGATGCCCAGCAATGACCCGATCAGGTAGGTCGCGGTGCACGCGCCGGCGGCAACGACGACCTGGCGTACGGCGGTGCGGACCTTCGATCGTTCGGTGAACACGGCGATGGCGCCGCCGACGACCGCCGCGCCGACGAGGCCCAGGATCACCGAGGCGATGACTGCGCCCGTGCCCTCGGTGACGAACCACGGCAACAGCGGCAGGATCGCGCCGACCGCGAACGCACAGAAGGAAGCCGCGGCGACCGCGAACGGGCGCCCGGCGCCGTCGGGGTCGACACCCAGTTCCTCGCGGGCGTGGACATCGAGGGCGACCTCCGGGTCCGCCATGATCTCCTCGGCCAGCTCCTCGGCCGTCTCCGGCTTCAGACCTCGCTGCCGGTAGATCGCTGCCAGCTCACGCTTCTCGGCGGCCGGGTTCTCCTCGAGGGACCGGCGCTCGATCTCGATCTCCCGTTCGACGAGCTCGTTCTGGGCACGCACCGAGACCCATTCGCCCGCCGCCATCGAGACGGCGCCGGCGAGTAGCCCGCTGATGCCGGCCAGGCGAACGAGCGAGCCATCCGTGCTGGCTCCCGCGATACCGAGAATGAGGGCGACGTTCGAGACGAGGCCGTCGCTCACACCGAAGACCGCAGCCCGCGCCTCGCCGCCCTGCACATCACGGTGCCGATGCACCATGTGTCCGTGCGCGTGATCGTGTTCGTCGGGCATGAGGTGCAGCTTCCCAAATCGACGGCCCTCGTGCTGTGTCGAACGACGCTCGTCTAGAAGACCGGTGTCGTCCCGATCTCGCCGGCGGCCTCGAGCGCTGCGATCTGATCGTCACCGAGACCGATCTCCGCGAGAATCTCCCGGTTGTGCTGGCCGAGCGTCGGGCTCGGCGTGCGCACCCACCGGTCGACACCGCGCATCCGATACGGCTGGCCGGGCATGAGATGCGTGCCGACTGCCGGATGCGCAACCTCCTCGTAGAACCCGCGCGCATCGAACTGCGGGTGGAAACGGAGCATGCCGTGGTTCCGACACACGACACTCGGCACGCCGGCAGTCTCCATCGCTGCGACCGCCGCCTGCGCGGGCTGCTCCCCGAGCCATCCGGCGAGAGCGGCATCGATCTCGTCGTGCTGCTCCTGGCGCGCCGCCGCAGACGGGGCATCGGCCGGATCCAGGCCCAGCAGCGACGCCAACGCGACCCACTCGTCGTCCTGCTCCACCGACACTGCGACCCACTCCTCGTCGCCGTTCGCCGCATAGACACCCTGTGGCGCGGCGAATCGACTGCGATTCCCGAGCCGTTCGAGCTTCGCCCCCGCTGCGGTCCACTCGACGATCATCTCCGACGAGCAACTGATCGCGGCTTCGACCATCGGCGACTCGATGAGCACGCCGACGCCGGTCGCATCGCGCTCGCGCAAACCGAGCAGCGCCGCGAAGGCTCCATGCATCCCGGCGATCGGATCACAGGGGCCCCGCATGATCCGCGGCTGATCGTCCGGATGCCCGGTGAGCCACGCCATACCGGACATCTGCTCCATGGTCTGGGCGAATCCGACGCGCTCGCGCCACGGGCCGGACAGACCGAACGCCGGCATCCGTACCATCACGGTCGCAGGATTGCGCTCGTGGATCACGTCCCAATCGAGGTCGAACTGCTCGATGACTCGCGGGCTGAAGTTCTCGACGACGAGATCCGCCATGTCGACCAGCCGGAGCAGGAGTTCGCGCCCCCGCGCCGACGTGAGATCGAGGGTCAGGTCGCGCTTGTCCGCATTGGCGGCGACGAACATGTGGCCCCACTCCCACCAGTCGTCCGTGCCGAACATGAGGCCGGTGAGCCGCATCCCGTCAGGCCGTGACGTGGACTCGAGATGGATCACGTCGGCGCCGAGCGCGGCGAGCGCCTGCGTCGAAGAAGGGCCGGCCCACCAGCTCGTCAGATCGAGAACCCGGATGCCCTCGAGCGGCCGGCGCGCCGGATCCGCCGAACCGGCGGCAGGGCTCGCGGTCGACACCGCGGCCAGGTCCACCGGGTCGGCTTCGCCCACCGCGGGCACCGGACCCGGCAACGGCGGCCGCTCACCGCTCACGAGCCTCGGAGATCGAGGCGCGACGAATCCTCCCGGATGGTCGACGAAGAACTCGCGATCAGCGAGGTGCGGTTCCGCCAGCACGCCGGCGCCGTCGTTGACGCGCGCGACCGGCACGCGCAGTTCGCTCGCCCGCTCGACGATCTCATCGACCGAGTGCTGCGTCGTCCACGCCCGGACGATGGCGTTCCATTCATCGAGCCGGGCGGTCCGCTGCCGGAGATCCGCCCACTCCGACTCCATGAGGTCGGCACGATCCATCATCAGACAGAAGCTCTGGAACTGCTGCCTCGTGTTGGTGTTGAAGCCGACCCAGCCGTCCGCCGCCGGCTCGATCGACGGCGCCTCGATGCTTCGCAACGGCGGTTCCTCGCGTCCGCTCATCTGCACCGACAGGTCGGCGAACGTCGACGCAGAGATCGACGCGGCCTCCGCGATGGAGACGTCGATGACATCACCGACGCCACAGCGCGCGGCACGGTCGATCGCGGCCAGCGTCGGCGGTGCCGCGTAGGAGGCAGCGGTCCACTCGAAGATGTCCCCGCCGGCGGCGAACGGCACCTGGCTCACGTGGCCCCGGCAGAGCACCGAACCGCTGTCCGCTTGCAGTAGGAAGTCGTTGGCAGCGCGATCCGCCCACGGCCCGGTCAGGCCGTACGCGCGGATGGACGCAACCACGATGTGCGGGTGGCGTTCCGCGATCGAGAGCGCGTCGGCCGCCCTGGTCGAGCCGTCCACGATGACCGCAGCAGCCGAGGCCAGGAGACCCTCGACCGGGTCGTCGCCGAGCACTCCGACAACCGAGCGTGTGCCCGCGGCGAGGAACGCGAAGAGGGGCCCCGTCCCGCCGTCGTCCAATGGCGCGGCGGACCGGCGGCGGAGGGCGGCGCCGTCGGCTGGTTCGACCCGCACGACCTGCGCACCGGCGTCGGTGAACAGCCGCCCCAGGTAGGCGCCGGCGATGCCGTCGGAGAGGTCGATCAGGCGAAGGTCCGAGAGGGTCACGGCGCCACTTCACCAGGCATGGCGCCACACCGCCAACTGCCACGGCCGCGGCCTTCTCATGCGCCGATCGTGCCGAAACCCCGGAAGCAGCGGCGGCGCGCTCTGCTAGACCCGGGGCGATGCCGATACGACTGATCGCGACCGACCTCGACGGCACGCTCTTCGGTCCGGATCATCGACCGGCAGCGCGCTCGGTTGCTGCGCTCAATGCCGCGTCCGACGCCGGGATCCACGTTTGCGCGGCGACGGGACGAAGCTGGTTCCGAGGCCTCGATCTCGCAACTTCGACCGGTGCCCGCCTGCATCACTTCATCGGGTCGAACGGAGGGCATCGGGTCGACGCCGTCACTCGGACGATGGAGGAACGCATCGTCTTCTCGCCCGACACCATCAACGCGATGGTCGCGACCGCCCGCCGGGAGCTCGGCGACGTCGGCTTCGGCTTCGAGCTCGAGGACGATGTCGTGTGGGATGACCGCTTCGTCGAACTCTCCCCTGTCAATCTGGACGGCGTCGAGCGATCGACCCGGCGACTCCCCGACGATCGACGAGCCGAGATCGGGAAGATGTTCATCGCGCACCCCGAGATCGGGCGAGTGGATCTGGTCGACGCCGTGGATCCGCTCGTGCCGGACGAGGTGAACGTCACCACCTCCGGCGTCGAGTTCATCGAGCTGACGCCGCCGGGAGCCGACAAGGGGGCGGCGGTCGAGCGTCTCGCCACCTCGCTCGGATTTACGGCGGACGACGTGTTGGCATTCGGCGACAACCAGAACGACCTCACGCTGTTGCGCTGGGCCGGCCGCGGCGTCGCCATGGGCAACGCGCTGGACATGGTGAAGGCCGTCGCCGACGAGGAGACCGCATCCAACGTCCACCATGGCGTCGCGCTCGTGATCGAGCAGTTGCTCGCCTGAGCTCAGCTCCGGGTCAGTCGGTGGAGATAGCGCTCGAGGTTCGTGTAGCGCGCCGACAGGTCGTGGCCCGCGTGGTCGTGGGGGTTCGTGGGATCGAGCCCCCGCCGTTCCTCCCAACGGTCGGCCATGCCGTCACGGTCGAGGTCGATCTCGGGATTCCGAACGTCCGGCTCGATCCAGCCACCCACGTCCTCCTGTGAGTCGATCACGCCGCCCCGACGGAAGATCGTCTCCAGGACCACCCGCAGATCGATGAGGTCCCGATCAACCGATGCCCCGGCCCCGAGCAGCACGGCGATCGCCGGGTCTTCGTCGGCGTTCAGGGCGATCTGCGGCCGACTGAACGCGATCGGATCCGCCGCGATGGTGACCGGGCCGATGATGTCTGCGTCGACCATCTCGCGGAGCCCCTCCTCGTCCACGTCGACCCGGTTTCCCGAGTGGTGGATGAGCAGTTGGTCGGCGTCGGTCTCGAAGTTGATCCATGCACACGCGCAGAACGCCAGTGACGGGCCGGCAAGGTACGCGTTGTCGACGACGTTCGCCCGCACGTCATAGGGCTCGTGCAGGACGTGATTCGGGAAGAGCATCCAGTCGTACATCACGTTCCCGACCAGATCGATGTCGATGCCCTGGCTTTCCTCGCCCGGGGGCGGCGGGTCCTGCTGACCCCCGACGGCCGGCATGCGTCGCTGGTGGTGAGCCCACAGATTGCCGATGAACGAGTAGCCGTCGGTGCCGGTCCCACGCACGAGCGATCCGAAACCGTGGGTGCCCTCGGTGTGAAAGGAGTCGTTCAGGCTCTCGCTGATGATCGAGTGTTGCACCGTGACGTTCGACGACTTCGTCACGCTCAGCGTCTCGTCCATGCTCCACGACGCCGATACGTGATCGACGATCACATGCGACGAACCGATGATCGCCAGCGCATCGGCCGCATCGCCGACGAGGTCCGCGTTGCCCCGGCCCGGCTTCCCGGGAACGCCTGCGGCGTGGCGGTCGCCGGGGCGGAACCGCAGATGACGAATCACCACGTGCTGACTGTTCACCACCTCGGTCGGATAGCCCGAGATCGTGATTCCACCCGGCGACGTCTGGCCTGCGAGCGTCAGATGGGACCCGGTGATGCGAAGCGGCGACTCCAGCGCGATCTCGCCGGCAACCTCGAACACGATCGTCCGGGGACCCTCGGCGGTGGCGAGTGCGTCCCGCAGCGACCCCGGCCCGCCGTCGGCGAGGGTCGTGACGATCGCGACATCGCCACCGCGACCACCCTCGGTGAAGGCGCCGAATCCCTGGGCGCCGGGAAATGCGAGCGTCGGCCGGGCCGAGCTCGCCACACCGGTCGTCGAGGCGAGCGCGATGACGACTGCGATCACCACCGCGAGCGTTCGTTTCCGCATCTCCGACCTCCGGCATCGACGGTACCGAAGCCGACGACGTGGCACGATTCCGTCGTGCCGACTGGTCGCTATGCCCCGAGCCCGACGGGCACGTTCCACCTCGGCAACCTGCGAACAGCGGTCGCCGCCGCGTTGTTCGCCCGTCTCGACGACGGCCGATGTCTGTTGCGCTGGGAGGACCTCGACGTCACCGCGACGGCGGAGCACGAGGCGGACCAGCGGCGCGACTTCGCCGAGCTGGGTCTGGCGTTCGACGGCCTCGATCTCCACCAACGTGACCGCGGGGACGCATACCGAGATGCGCTGGAGGACCTCCGCCAGGCAGGGCTCACCTATCCGTGCTGGTGCTCACGCAAGGACATCCGCGACGCGCCAACCGCTCCCCACGGACCGCCCGGTTCCTATCCGGGGACGTGTCGGGACCTGAGCCGTGCGGAGATCGCCCAACGCGAGTCGTCCGGACGTCCACCGGCGATCCGGCTTCGGGCCGACAGCGCCGACGTCACGATCCACGACCGACTCCACGGCGCGCACCGTCAGCAGGTCGACGACTTCGTGCTGCGGCGATTCGACGGCACGCCGGCCTACAACCTCGTGGTCGTCGTGGACGATGCGTACCAGGGCGTGGACCAGGTCGTCCGGGGCGACGACCTCCTGCCCTCGACCCCTCGCCACGCGCACCTGCATCACGTTCTGGGCACGCCGGAACCCGAGTGGGTCCATGTCTCGCTCGTACTCGACTCCGGTCGCGAGCGGCTCGCCAAGCGCGACGGGTCAGCCGGGCTGGCGGAGTGGCGGGAGCATGGTGGCACGGTCGGTTCGCTGCTCGCCGCGATCGGGCGCTCGCTCGGGATCGAGACGGATGCGGTCGCGGATCTGCGCGAGCTGTCGGCATCGTTCGATCCGCACGCCGTGTCGACTCGACCGGTCGTCTACAACCCGCGAGGGCCCGTGTTGGCGTTCGCCGACTGACCCGCCAGGATCCGACGATGACGACCCGCCTCATCACGCCGCGCTTTCTCGCGTTGTGTGGGGCGTCTGCGCTGTACTTCCTCGGTTTGAACATGACGCTGCCGGTGCTTCCACTCTTCGTGGAGGAGGAACTGGGCGGCATCGACTTCCAGGTCGGCCTCGCCGTCAGCTCGTTCGGCATCGCTGCAGCCGTGATCCGTCCGTTCATCGGGCCGTTGGGTGACCGACTCGGACGACGGACGCTCGTTCTCGTCGGCTGCGTGGTGGCCGGCACCGCCACGGCGACCACGGCACTCGCCACGTCGATTCCCGCCGTCATCGCGATCCGTGCCGTCACCGGCATCGGCGAGGCCGCGGTCTTCGTGGGCATCGCAAGTTCGATTCAGGACCTGACATCGGACGACCGACGGGCCGAGGCCGCGTCCTATTTCTCACTCACGATCTACGGCAGCCTCCTCGTCGGGCCGCTGCTCGGCGGCTGGCTGCGCGACACCCACGGCACCGACTGGGTGTGGCTCCTCGCCGGCGCACTCGCGGTCAGCGCGGCGTTCGTGGGCGCGTCGGCACCCGGCCCACCCGCGATCCGTCCGCCGTTCCCGCCGTTGCGTCGTCTCATCCATCCGGCCGCGATCAGACCGGGGTTGATGCTCTTCGCCGGCCTGCTCGGCTACACCGGGTTCCTCGCGTTCGCGGTCGTGCACGGCGAACGGATGGGCATGGAGAACCCGGAGCGACTGTTCGTCGTGTTCGGCGCCGTGGTCATCACGCTTCGCGTGGGCGCGGCCCGGCTCCCGGACCGTCTCGGGCCACTGCCGACGACCCGGATCTCGCTCTCGTTCGGGGTCACCGGGCTCGTGTTGCTGTTCGCGTGGCAGGAACCGGCCGGCGCCTATCTCGCCGCGGCGGTTCTCGCCGTCGCCCAGACATTCCTGTTCCCGGCGCTCTTCGCGCTGGTCGTCGATCGTGCTCCGGACGAGGAGCGCAGTCAGGCGATCGGCAGCTTCTCGATGTTCTTCGATCTGGCGTTCGGCCTCGGCGCCCCGCTCATCGGCGTGATCAGCGGCGCGTCGAACCTCGGCGTCGGCTTCCTCGTCTGCGCAGGGATCGCCGCGATCGCCCTCGCCTCTGCTCGTCGGCTTCTCGGCGACACCTTGATCGAGACGACCATGGACGACATCGGGCCCCGCAGTCGCCGGTAGCGTCGGCTTCATGAGCGACACACCGACCTGGTTCACCGACGCGGTGTCGGTTGTTCCCGAGGATCGCCGCATCGAGGTGGACGGAGTCGAGATCCACTACCTCTCGTGGGGCGACACCGGACGGCCCGGCATCGTCTTCGTGCACGGTGGCGCGGCGCACGCCCACTGGTGGAGCCACATCGCCCCTGCGTTTCTCGCAAGTCACTCCGTGGCCGCTGTCGATCTGTCCGGGCACGGCGACAGCGACCGCCGGGACCGCTACTCGCTCGACCAGTGGTGCGACGAGGTCGCAGCCGTCATCCGCCACGCCGCATTCGACGGCCCGCCGGTGCTCGTCGGCCACTCCATGGGCGGGTTCGTCACCGTGGCAACCGCGGCGCGTCACGCATCGCTCCTCGCCGGTGCGGTCATCATCGACTCGCCGGTGATCGAGATCGATCCGGAGGTCCGCCAGGCACGTGCGTCCGAGACCTTCAACAAGGAGCGGGAATACGACGAACCCGACGGACCGATCGAGCGGTTCCGGGCCGTGCCCGGCCAGGACGTCTACCTGCCCTATGTGAAACAGCACATCGCCGAACGGTCGCTGCGCCAGGATCCGGACGGCAAGTGGCGATGGAAGTTCGACTCGTCGATCTTCATGCCGGCCCGCAAGGACGCGGCGGAGTACCTCGCCCGCATCACCTGCCGCGTCGCCCTGCTGCGGTGCGAACACGGCCTCGTGACCCGCGACATCGGCGAGTACATGTACGAACAACTCGGCCGTGTTGCGCCGGTGATCGAACTCCCGACGGCCGGCCACCATCCGATGTTGGACGTGCCCCTGATCCTGATCACGGCCATCCGCAGCCTCATCGCCGACTGGGATCACAGCCGTCCATTGCGCCGAAGCTGAGCCTCGAGCAGGGCCGCGGATCCGCGCTCAGCTGTTGGCGGCGATGAGGTCGGCCCAGGGCGCCATCTTGTCGGCCGGGCGCCCGATGAACATGAAGCCGGGAACGATCAGCCGGTGCATCCCCCAGCTCGCGGCCTCCTCGACCGCGGCCTGGGGATCATCGCCGAAGATCCCCGGATGCGAGCTCGTCATCTCGATCGCCTCGGGCTCACGCCCGTTGTCCGCCGCAGTCTGACGGGCGATCTCGAACAGTTCGGCGACGTCGCCCTTCGCCGGGAAGAACCCGTCGCCCATGCGGCCGGCTCGCTCGGCCGCGGCCCGGCTGTGACCGCCGATGTGGATCGGCACGGAGCCATCGTGTGGCTTGGGGTTCGACGAGATGTTGTCGAAGTCGATGAACTCGCCGGCGTAGGAGACGTCGTCCTTCTTCCACAGCTCGCGCATGACGTCGGCGTACTCCTCGGTCCGACGGGTGCGGCCCTCCCACGGAACGTCGAGTGCCTCGAACTCCTCCTTCAACCAGCCGATACCGATGCCGAGGATCACCCGACCCTTGGACATCATGTCGAGCGTCGCGACCTCCTTCGCATAGGTCACGGGATGGCGCTCGGGGAGCAGTGAGATGCCGGTCGCGAGGTTCAGCGAGGTCGTGTTCGCGGCGACGTACGCGAGCCAGATGAGCGGGTCGGGAATCGGGCTGTCCCCCGATCCGGGCATCTTGCCGTCCGGCGCGTAGGGGTAGGTCGACTCGTAGCCTTCGGGATAGAGGATGTGCTCGACGGTCCAGAGCGACTCGAAGCCGGTGTCCTCGGCGGCTTTGCCCAACTCGGCCGCACCCTCGCCGGTGACGAACGTGACGGTGTTGGCGAATCCGATTCCGAACTTCATTGCTGACTCCTGGACGACGGCGAGCCGCCATCCTGCCTCATTCTCCGGTGAAGGACGAGGTGTCGATCCGCGAGAGGTCCACCACGGTGCGGAGTTGACGGGCCTTCAGCAGGATCCGGCCGTCGTCAGCCCAGAGCGTGATGTCCTCATCGGTCAGGCCGCCGTGCCCCCGGGTCGCGCGGTGCCGGACGAGCAGCGCCTGGTCGGCGGTGCCGCCGACAGCGGGGCCGAAGTGAACGACATGGTGCAGGCTCGGGGTGGCGCACATCCGGTCGGGATGACGAATGACAGGCGGCGGCCACACATCGCTGCAGATCAACGCCAGTCGGTGATCCCACGCGCCGGGTTCGACCATCCGGAGCCACCCGCCGTCCTCGTTCGGCACCACGGCACCGTCGTCACCGAAGCGGCGGTGCGGGACGAAACGACCGTGGACGTTGGTCGCCCAGCCCGGCACCGGAGTGCCCTCGGGCTCGGTGGGAGGCGCGACCTTCGGCATCGGCTCGTCGAGATAGTCCGGTCCCTCGCGGTCACCGGTGAACATTCCCGTTGCGATTCCGACGGTGTCCTCGCCGGCGAGGAACCGGGCCGTGAGGGAGTGCACGAGGGCGCCGATCCGCTCGGTCGTCACGTCGATCTCCAGCGGACCGACCGGCACCCGGCGCAGGAACTGGTGCGTGTAGATCCGCGGCAGCCGGGCGGCGTCGGTGACTTCGCGACGCATCGCAGCGAAGCCGAGCGCCATCAGGTAGCCCCCGAACGGACTCCCGGTCCCCCAGAACTCGCCGTCGTCGATCTCGCGCCGGTAGCGCCCGGCGCCGAGAGACTCGAGTTCCGTGCGTTCATCGAGCAGCCAGGACATATGGGTGCGGACCGTACGGCACGCCATTCCGCGGGAGCGAACCGGTCAGCGGTCGACGGTGGCGGCGCAGAGCGTCGGGTTGGCCCACACGAGGGCGGTCAGCGCGTCCGTCACCTTCTGTCGGGGCACTCGCGGCAACTCCGAGTACCGCTCGACGGCGCCCGACAGCGCCACGAGATTCACGAACTCGAGACCGGGGCTGTCACGACACAGCGCGAGGAGCTCCTGCATCACCGGCTTCATGACGGGCCGATCGACCCCGTCATCGGGTGGGGGCGCCGGCGGGAGTCCGGCGCTGCTGATGTCCCAGGGAAGGTCGGCGCGCTCGATGATGGTCCGATGGATCAGCGCGTCCTGTCGACGTGCGGCAGGAAGCTGCAGGTTCGCGACGATCGCGTCCGGGCTGTACAGCGGGAACAGGTTCCGATCCCACCGGTCCGGTCGGGCGCCGACCCATCGGCGTTCGCGCTGCCGAAGGTAGAACACGTCCATCAGCGCGTCTGGTGGACAGCCGTCGCGCGCGATCCGACCCATCTCCGCGGCGACCTCTCGCATCGTGCGGCGGACGGCCTTCGCCGTCGGGTACGGCTGGACCTGGGACAGGACGCGGCGCTGGCGACGGATCGCGTGCAGCGTGAAGCGCGGAATGAAGTTCACGTATTTGGCCGACAGTGCTTCTCCCATGATCCCGCTCAGGAGGAGCGTGCCTTCCCGGGGTGGCACCAGCCCGCCGGCGCCGAACTCCCCCGACGTCGAGCGCACACGATCGACGAATGCATCGACAGAGGCCTCGGACGTGCGCGCCCGCCGCATCTCCCAGGCGAGCCCGATATCCCGACTGATCCGCTGGGCGACCCGCGCGTCGTCGGCCTCCGGGGAACCGAAGGTGTGGAAGTGCAGTTGCGACTCCACGCCGGCGAGTCGGGCGAGCGCGAGGACCAGACGCGAATCCGTCCCGGCGGTGAGCTCGGCCTCGACCGGCGCCGTCGAGGCTTCGACGATGGTCCGGAGCCCGTCGACCAGTCGCTGCTGGACCCCGTCGAGAAGCGCTTTCGGATCATCGCTCGCCGCCCACCGGTCGGGTTCCCACGGCCGCGACCACACCTCGACCTCGCGCGTCCCACCCCCGGTGCCGAAGTCGACGTCGTGGCGGTTCGCGACGCGACGGATGCCCGCGAATCCGCTGCGATCACCGAACGCAGTCCCGAGGACGGCGACATGGCGAATCGTCGCCGAATCGCGGCGAGGCTCGAGTCCCGTGCACGCGCGTACGACGGCAGCGACATCGGCCGGGCGGTTGGCGAGAACGACGTGATCGCCCACGTCAGCTCGATACACCGGAGACAGACCGAATCGGTCCGAGCGGATCCAGCCGCGACCGTCCGCCCTCAGGCTGATCGCCGTGAACATGCCGTCCAGGTCGCGACACGCCGCCGCTCCCTCCGCCCGCAGGATGGGGCGGACGCCTGGCCCAGCCGCTCGACCGGGGGCAACCGCGTGACCGGTCATCGCCAACAACGATCCGTCTTCGTCAAGAACCCACCGGGCCTGCCGGTCATCGGTCCAGATGGCTGCCGCGGTCCCGCGATCCTGGCTCCACCAGAGCGTTCGCTCGACAGCCTCGAGCCCCGACGACGAGCAGTCCCCGTCGAGCAACGGCGTCAGTCGCGCATCCACTCCTTCGGGCCGCGAGGTCCGAACGATCAGCCAGTGCACCACGGAGCCGAGAGTACCGGTGGTCCTACGAGCTCCTGCGCTGTTCAGCTGTCGAAGTGCGCCGGGATCAACCCCGGCGTCATCCACGCAAGCGCAGTCAGGGCGTCCAACAGTTGCTGGCGCTCGACACGCCCGAGTCCGGCCAGGTTCTCGGCCGCACGGACGACCGCGCGTGTGTCGATGCACTCCGACATCGGACTCGCACGTGTCTCACGTGCTATCCCGACGAGAACATCCGCCCAACGCTGTGCACTGAGATCAGCCAGCGGAGGAGCGTCCGGCGCTCTCGGCAGTTCCTCATCCGGGTTGCCGTTCGGGAGACCTGCCGCGGCAATGATGGCGCTGTGAATGTGCTCCCCGTGCCGATCGTCGACCGGGAGGTGCATGTTGGCGATGATGGCGTCGGGTGAGTAGAGCGGAAAGACGTTGCGGTCCCACCGATCCGGGCGAGAGCCGATCCAGCGACGCTCCCGCTCGCGGAGGTAGAACGCATCGAGCAGGGCATGCGGCGGACAGCCGGCGTCGGCCGACTCGACCACCCCCTCGGTAACTCGGCTCATGACCGCGCGGACCGTGGAGCGCTTCGTGAACGGTTGCGACCTGAGGAGAATCTCCTTGAGTCGAGCCGTCGCACGGCCGACGGTCGCCGGCTTCGAGTTGCGGTACTTCGCGGAGAGCGCTTCGCCCATCATCCCCGAACAGAGGATCGTGCCGGCGTCGGGGGGAATGATGCCGCCCGCGCCGAACTCGCCGGACAAAGTGCTGACTCGACGAACGAATCCCTCGACCGAGAGCTCATGCTGCCGCGCCCGCCGCATCTCCCAATCCAGCCCGAACGACTGTGCCAGGTACCTGGCCACCCGAGCATCAGACGCTCCGGGATCCCCGAACGTGTGAAAGCGAACCCGATCCTCGACCCCCGCGAGACGAAAGAGCGCGAGCATGAGGCGCGAGTCACGCCCGCCCGTCAGCTCTGCGTCGATGACACCGCCATGGTCCAAGGCCAGCTGTCGCGCGGATGCCACGAGTCGATCCGTGACTGCGGCGACGATCTCTGCAGGCGAACCGTCGATCACTGCGCCCTCATCAGCCCACATGTGGGGCCACGTCTCGACATCGGCTGGGGGACCACGCGTCGGCAGGTCGACATCGTGGCGATCCGGCACCCGGCGTATGCCCTCGAAGCCGGACTCGTCACCCAACGCAGTACCGAGCACCGCCACGCTCATCGCCGTCGCCCGATCCCGAGCGACCCGCCGGCCGGTTGCGGCCTCGATGAGGCGAGCGACGATCGCCGGCCGGTTCGAAAGAACCTCGGTCTCCCCCGCCATGCCTCGATAGACCGGCGACAATCCGAATCGATCCGATCGGAGCCATCCGCGTCCGTCGCTCTCCATGCGGAGGGCGGTGAACCGGCCGTCGAAGCGTTTTGCTCCGCCCGGTCCGTCGACAGTCAGGCGATGGAGACGATCTTCGGCGCCCGTACCGACCAGGCGCGGCGACCCGACCAACGCCGTGACGCCGTCATCGTCACTCGCCCACGGCCGTCCGTCATCCGACCACAGCGCAACGGCGGTCCGTTCACCCGCGAAGCGAACGAGGTGCTCGCCACCCACGTGGCGCGTCGGCGGACGAGGCGTGTCGAGGACCTCCCGCACGGCAGCGTCGACTTCGCCCGCAGTCCTGAGGATTGCGAAGTGGAGCATGCCGCGACCGTACCGTTCGTCGCCGGATACTTTGAAGCCGTGTCATCGTGCCCCACGGTCGAGACCGATCGACTGTTGCTCCGACCGTTCCGTGAGGACGACATCGACCGGTATCTCGCGATCCACACATCGCCGGAGGTGAGCGCATCGCTCCACATTCCCGAGACCTTCGATCGGGAAGTGGCGTGGGGTCAGATGGCGCACCACCTCGGGCAGTGGGCGCTGCGGAACTCCGGCCAGTGGGCGGTCGAGCTGCGAGCGAGCGGTGAACTGATCGGTCGGGCCGGCACGCACCGGCCGGAGCGGGCGG
>BQJV01000001.1 GCA_021604885.1 Acidimicrobiales bacterium | reverse complement strand
CTCATGCAATGACGTCGCCAGGAATGCCTCGGCGTCGTCGAACTGGTCGGGGTGGGGGAGGTAGATGCGGTCGGGTGTCGGGGCGTAGTAGGCGCGGTCGCCTCCGTAGACGACGTCGGCACCGATGGCCGCGAGCCAGGCATCGGCGGGGGTGGAGGTGGTGGGTTCGGGTTGGGGTTCGTGGCCGTCGACTTGGTGGGCGTTGAAGACGGCGTAGACCTTGGGGACGAGCCGCCGCTCGATGGTGTCGCCTTCGCCAGTGTCGGACTCGCTGCGCTTCTTGGGGGTGACCCATTTGATGACGTAGGCGGCACGTTCGCCTTTACGGACCTGGGCGCCTGTCTTGCGGTACTGGTTGAAGGTGGCGTAGTCGGCGGTCGGGAATCCTCGTTCGACGGCGTCGAGGAACAGGGCGATGGTGTTCGATCCCTTGTAGGGGGCGCCGGTGGTGGCGTTGCGGGCGTTGAGGAGTCCGGCGATGCCGTGGGTGTGCCAGGGCATGGACCATTGGCCGTGTGATCCGGTTTGGATCATGTCGACCAGTCGGGCCGTGACGGCGGTGGTGTGGTCGGTGTAGTTCATTGGTGATCGTCTCCGTTTGGTTCGTGATGCGGACGCAGCGCTGCGCTGCGTTCGCTGGAAGCGATCCCGCCGGGAGGGCCCGCGGTGTCAAGCCCTGGCCTTCGGCCGCCGGGCCGGAAGCTGGTGGCTTCGGTCCGTAGGGCCGGGTGATGGCGAATGGGCTTGATGCCAGAAGCGGGCCGTCACGGCAGCCGGCTACGGCGACCTGACACGGCTGTGACGCGTGGAAGCCGACGACCGATCCTCCGGTCGCCGACTCCGGCTGGTGGTTACGCCGCTGCCCGGTGGAGGGCTGCGAGGTCGACGGCGTGGGCTTGTTGCATCGACATCGGCCACTGACGGGTGATGCGCTCGGGTACCAGTCCGACGCTTGACCACAGGCTGATGCAGGGGTCGGAGTCGGGGTGGCTGGGCTCGATGTCGAAGGTTCCGAATCCGAATCGGTCGAGCCGGCTGAAAGTCCGGATCAGTGGTGACTGGATGCCGGTGCCCTTGCCGAGACCGATGGTGGTGCCGAGCTCGAGCGTGTTGTGGACCATCCATGCGTCGCTGGGCTCGGCAGCGAGGTGGTCGAGGAGGACGGTGGCGGTTGGTCCGACGGGGAGCCACCAGAGGCGCCGGTATGGGTGACCGATATGGACGTCGCCTGGTCGGGGGTCGGTGCGGTCGATGAATCGGGTGGCGATGTGCGGGATGTGCATTGGGTGGCTCCTTGCCGCTGTGGCCTCCGAGTGGAGAGGGCGAGCCCCGACTTCCCCGACGAGGCTCGCCCTCTGATCGGTCCCCGGTTCGATCCGGGGTTCGGCTGTGGAGCCGTCAAGCCGTGCGGAGTTGGCGGGCGGAGCAAGGTGGAGCCCCTGCAGCGCAGCGAAGCGGAACGACCTTCGCAGTCCGGGGGCCCGCATGGCAGGGTCCACCAACAGCCGAACCCAGCTGTTCGACCGGATGCCGTGGAGCACGTGCTCGCCGGGACGGCAACAGCCACCGAGCAGGCGTGCGCGTGTAGGAGTGTCCCTCGCGTCGTCGACCACGACGGCCGCCATGCAGCGACACCACTCCCGGCGGACCGGTCTGTCGGGTTGACCGCCGGCTCGAACCTGTCTGCTGCCTGGCGGCGACTGCGTACGGTCAGTCGGAGCCGTAGATCTCGATCTCGGTGGCGCCGGTGTTGCCGCCGGTGGTTTGCTCGGCGTCGAAGCGCAGGATTTGACCGGTTGTGGGTTCGTCGAGAACGACAGGATAGGGGCCCGCAGGGAAGGGTCCGAGGGTGGTGCCGTCGATCGTGACGGTGAAGGTCTCGGTGATGGCTGAGCCGTCGGTCATTTGGCGGGTGCGGTAGGCGACGGCAGTGATCGGTTCATCTTGACCGAGGTCCAGCTCGATCGAGGCGTTGTCGCCATCGCCCGCAGTGGACCATTCGGTGGCGGGGTTGCCGTCGATGGCGTTCGCAGCTGCGAACGTGTCGGAGAACTCCGAGCTGACGTCAGTGATGGTGGCTGACGTGGCGATGTTGGCGCCAAGACCGGAGTCGATAGCTGGCGGAGTTGTGAATGTCACAACGTCGCTTCGGTAGATCGCACCCGCAGCGTCGGAGCCTTGCAGGACGTAGCGGTACTCGGTTTCGGGGGCGAGGCCGGTGAGCAGCGGTCCGTGATCGTTGTGTGCTCCGCCCTGCATATCGTTGTCGACCGCGATGGAGCCGAAGGATTCGTCGACGCCGAAAATGACCGAGCAGGCAACGGGACGGTCGTGTCGACTGTGAGGGTCGCGGTTGTCGCTGATGGGTCGAAGTCGATTGCGATTTCGCTGGCGAGAATCGGTTCGATGGGTCGGACCGTGGCGGATGAGTCGTCGCTTCCGCAGCCGGCCTGCCTGTGGCGCAGCAGGGCGGTTCGGGGTCGTGATTCTTCGTCGGTGACGCCCGTTTCGCCGTCATGTCATACAGACTGTGCGACATGAATCGAATCCGACCCTTTGTATCGCTGGCGCACCGTGTTCGTTGTGAGTTCGACGGGGAGCTGGGTCGATGAAGAAGAACTTGGTGCTCCCTCTGTTGATGGTGGTTCTCGCTGTCGCTGCGTTGGTGGTGGCGGCGAACGCTGGAGGAGACGGCCCGTCCACTCAGGCGGGCGACGTGGTGATTGCTGGGGGCGACGCCCAGCTGGTCCGCGCCGACAGTCATCGAATCTCGGAGGCCCCGGTGGACTCGGTGGAGTTCGTGGAGTTCCTCGACTTCGAGTGCGAGGCGTGCCGCGCTGCTCACCCGGCGGTTACGGAGCTGCGTTCGCTGTATGGCGGTGAGGTCTCCTTCGTTGTGCGGAACTTTCCGTTGCACAACAACTCTGAGGCTGCGGCTCGTGCTGCGGAGGCTGCAGCTGCGCAGGACATGTTCGTCGAGATGATGGACTTGTTGTTCGAGACGCAGCCGGAGTGGGGGGAGAGCAGCAGCTCACAGGAGGAGGTGTTCGTCGGCTTTGCCGAACAGCTTGGTCTCGACATGACGCAGTTCCGCGAGGTATACGACGATCCTGCGACGCTCGAGAAGGTCCGACGCGACAAGGCTGACGGTCAGGCGCTGGGAGTGGAGGGAACCCCGACGTTCTTTCTGGATGGCGAGAAGCTCGAGCCGTCGAGCTTCGAGGATCTGGTAACGGCGGTTGAGCAGGCGATCGGCGCGTGACGGAAGCGGTCGTGGCCGACCGACCTTCCTCGGGTCCGGCGGCACGAGCCGTCGAGCCGGGACCAGCGCAGGTGGCGACGGCACACGAGAACGTTGGCCTGGCCTGGTTGTTGTCCGCCGGTGGGCTCGTTGGGTTGGTCGCGTCAGCGACGCTGTTGATCGAGAAGATCGAGCTCCTGGCGAACCCGGACTATGTGCCGAGCTGCAGTATCAACCCGATTCTCAGCTGTGGCTCGATCATGCGCACATCCCAGGCGGAGGTCTTCGGGTTCCCGAACCCGATCCTGGGCGTCGTCGGGTTCGCCGTCGTGGTGACGGTCGGAGTTTCGCTGCTCGCCGGCGTTGCGTACCCCAAGCGGTTCTGGCTCGGGCTGCAGGCCGGAGCAACCCTCGGGTTCGTGTTTGTGCACTGGTTGATTTACCAGAGCCTGTATCGGATCGGCGCGCTCTGCCCGTACTGCATGGTCGTGTGGTGTGTGACCGCTGCCATCTTCTGGTACGTCACCCTCCACAATCTTCGTACCGGTGATGCCACCCGACGCAGGTTCACCGGCCGGGTGGTCCGGGTCGGCGCCGAGTTCCATGCCGTGGTGCTGACAGGTTGGGTGCTGGTGGTGGCAGGCCTCATAACCGTCAGGTTCTGGGACTACTGGTCGACGTTGTTGCGCTGACTCGCGGCGAGGTCACCGCCCGATTCGGGTCGAGTGGGCATAGCGAATGACCCGGCGACATACTTGCAAAGTGCGACAGACTGTACGAGAAGTGCTGCGGGGTGTAACCGGGGTTCAGGCAGTGATAGCGCTTCTTGCGATCGCTGTCGTGTTCGTCGTCGCGGGCGTGGTCCTCAGCGCGTCGCGAGACGACGACCCGCCCGCGAGTCCCTCGGCGGCTGTACCGGTCGCGGAATTGCCGGCGGTGGAGCCCGAAGTGGGTGAAGGCGTTGCGGGTGACGGCTCAGGGAGCAGTGTGACCGCCATGGTCGCCGGGTTCGGCTTGATCGGGCTGTGGGTCGTTGGTGGAGGTGTGGCCTTGACCAGGGCTCGGCACCGTCGGGTCGGTGAGTCGGAACGGATGGCGAGATGACACCGGTGGTGGCAGTTGCGGACTCGCCGTGGGTTTGGGAAGCCCGTCCCGACGTGTGGCTGTTGGTCGCGGCGGCGGCCCTCGGCTATTGGTGGTCGCTGAGTCGGCTCCGCCCGCAGCTGCCGGGCCCGCCTGATTTGCCGGGCCGGGGGGTGCGGGCGAGGTTTGCCGCCGGGGTCGTGGTGTTGTGGGTCGCCGTCGACTGGCCCATGGATCGACTCGGTGATGACTATCTGTTCAGCGCTCACATGGTCCAGTTCGTCATGGTGACGCTGGTCGCGGCACCACTCTTGGTCTCCGGCGTCCCGACCTGGCTTCAGGTCGAGCTGGTGCGGCCCGTGGCCCGTGTGGTTCGTTTTCTGGGGAGAGGCCCGGTTGCTCTTGGATTGTTTCAAGTGGTGTTGGTCGCGACGCATCTGCCCAGCGTGGTGGAGCTCTACACCTCGAACTCGTTGGTGCATTTCTCGCTTCACGCGCTGTGGTTGCTGAGCGGATGCCTGTTCTGGCTACCGATCCTGGGTTCTGAACCGGTTGTCGAGCCGCTACGACCGCCACTCAAGATCGTGTATCTCATCGGGGCGACCATCGTCCCGACTGTCCCCGCTGGCTTCTTGACTTGGACCGAGACTGCGTTCTACGACTCGTACGCGACGGCACCACGGGTGTGGGGCATCTCTGCGGTGACCGACCTTCAGCTCGCGGGCGTCGTCATGAAGATCGGCGGTGGCACGATTCTTTGGCTGTTCATCCTCTGGCTGTTCGCATCTTGGGCGTCTGAGGAACGCAGCTCATCAACGTCGCGCACCTCCGCACCGGTGACCGACCAGGCGCCCACCCATCGACCCGACGCAAGCTGCGCCTAAACTCGCCACCTGATGGAACGAGGTGGACGATGAGCCGACGGCCCATGGGTAGTCTGGAGGCAGCGGTGCTCGACGTTCTCTGGAGCATCGACGACCCGCTCAAGCCGGGCGATGTCCTGGACCGACTCGACATCGATCCGCCGGTGGCGTACTCGACGGTGCTGACGATCTTGCGGCGCTTGTGGAAGAAGCGCCTGGTCACCCGGACCAAGGTCGGCAAAGCCTACCTATATCGGCCGACACGGTCTCGTGAGGAACAGGTCGCCGATGCAATGGCTGAGGCATTCGCCGCAGCGACCGATCCCTCCGTCGCCCTCGGCCATTTCGTCGAGCATCTGTCGCCCGATCAGACCACTGCGCTGAAGCGGCTCCTTGGTCGCCGCCGATGAGTTTGCTGGTTATCGGCATCGGTGTGGCCTTGTTGACGGTGCCCGCGCTCAGTGCGAGAAGTGCGCTCGGCCCCACGGCACGGGTGCGGACGGCATGTGTGTCTGCGACAATCGGCATCTCGCTACTCGGCGTCGGCACCCTGCTCACGGCCAGCCCTTTGCTGCTGTCGTGGCACGACCAGGGCGAGGTGTCCGCAGTCGGTCTCGGACATCTGTCGCCCGGTGGACCGTGGGCCTGGTCGGCCGCCGGTGTGCTCGGCGGCGTCGGAGCGAGCGGGCTCTTGTCGTTTCTTCGCCAGAGCGGACGCGCCCGACGTCGTGCGAAACTGCCGCCGTGGGCTGCGACCGCGCTGCTGCACGATGAGCTCGCTGGCGTCGAGGTGCGGGTCGCGCCGACGCTCGAGCCGGTCGCCTTCGCGGTTCCCGGCCGCGATCGCCATGTCGTGGTGTCCGAATCGGTTACCCGGCTGGCCGCACCCGAGCGCCGAGCAGTCCTGGCCCACGAAGGTTCCCACCTCCGGCTGCGCCACCATCGCCACCTGCTCGTGCTGGGGACCTACCAGCGGATCTGGGGCTGGGTGCCCGGCGTGCGAGCAGTGGTTGCCGCTCACCGGCATTCGATCGAGCAATGGGCCGACTTGGACGCCAGTCGCCATCCTCACGTCGACTCGCAGGCGATGTCGCGGGCCCGTGCCCAGCTGGGCGCCTGCGACGGCGTCGGGGGAGTCGACCACCAAACCGGGAGCGATGAGCTTTCACCCGAATCGTCGCGTCATGCCCTTGTTGGCGTCACGGGCTTCATCGCCGCCTTGGTCGCCGCCGGCGCATACAGCCTCACCCACACCGTCGGCGATATCACGGCAGTCATGGCCGCACTTCACTGACGACTACCTGGCCGGCTACCCGACGATCTCATCGAGCGCGGCCGTCAGCTCCTGCACCGAGGCGACGTTGTCCCACCGCGACGTGATCGTGCCGGTCGAGTCGACCAAGAACACCCACGGCTCAGCAGCACGTTCGGTGCCTTGGGGAGCGACCCAGTCCGCGGCCGCCTGATTGAGCACACCGCCTTCGAAGTCCTTCCAGACCTCGAGGTGCACGAACTCCACTCGGTCGCCATACTCGGTCTCCAACCGGGCGAGCTCGTCGGTGATCGGGCCGCAGAACCGGCTGACACAGAACACCGGCGTCGTCACGGTCACCATCACGGGGCGGCCCGCATCGAGGGCATCAGCGATGGTCGTCTTGTGCAGACCCGGGTCCGGGAGCTCCTCGTCGAAGCCGAGGCGAGAGTCGATCGACTCCGGAGCCACCGACGGGTCGCCCGGGAGGGGCTGCACGGTACGAGGCGCCGCATCTCCGGCCCCGGGCACCACGGAGTTGGCATACACCTCGAACAGCGTCGACGTCGTGAACACTTGACCGTCAACACTCGCGTCGACGGTCACCTCCCACACACCGGGAGCCGGGAACCGGATCGGCGTCGTGGCGTAGACACCGCGTACGCCGGCGGGAGGGGCGAAGGTCGGTTCGTCGCCGGTCACCTGCTCTGTGCCTGGAATCGGGAGGAACCGTGCAGAGGTGGGGGCGGGTGCTACGACAGGATCTGATCCGCTCGACGGCTCCGATTCGCCGGTCGGTCCGTCCCGGTGTGCGAAGCTCAGCTCGATGTCACCCAGAGCGACGTCGCCTCGATCACGGGCGAACAGCCCCACGATGAAGCGTTCGGTGCGCTCGGGGCTCACATCGAAGCTGGCCACAGCGGCGATCAGCTCCTGCGACGGACCGGGGCCGGATTCGGCACCGGTGCCGCACGCGACGCTGACCGCACAACACCCGACAAGCAGGGCGAGACGCTTCACGAGCCACACGATTCGTTGTGGGAAGTCGCCTTCTCTATCGCCACTAGCTCGCTTCGGGCCGCGCTCCGCTCAGAAGGACAGCCGGCGCGAGTGGCGATGTCGTGAAAGAAGTGGGCCCGATCGAGGGACAGCCGATCTACGGAGCCCTCGTCGGCACGTCGGGTCAGACGCACGATGATCGAGTCGCACTGCTGGTGCAGATCCCGCTCCTGCGCGGACTCACCCTCGGCAGCGACACGATCAGCACGGTTATCGGGGACCTGCCGCCATGCCCGCACTCCCAAGGCAGCCCCGACCGTGCTACCAACCGCTACCGCGAGCACGTCGAGACCCGTCACCGGAACCAGCCGGGAAGCGTGAACTGATGAGTGAACATGGAACCAAATCGTACAGTCTGTCGCAGTTTGGTACTCGGGGCTGTGGCGCTTGTGGCGCGATCGCCGTGACTCACCAGAGGAAAGCAACAGTGGTGGCGTTGAAGGCGGCGTGGGCCCAGATCGGTGCCGCCAAGCCGCCGGTGCGCCGAGCCAGCCACGCCAACGCCAACCCGATGGCCAACAGGCCCGGGAACTGCACCATCTGGAAGTGGCTCGCGGCAAACACGACCGCGCTCACCCACACTGCGCCCCGATCGCCGATGCTCTGGATCAGCCCACCCAGAAGGACACCGCGAAACAGCAGCTCCTCTGCTACCGGCGCAACGGCGATCACCCCTGCCGCAATGGCGAACTTCTCGAGACCCGAGACGTCTCGGAAGAGCGTCTCTGCGGGCCCGGAGATGTCCAGCTCCACACCCGCTGCAATCAGCGGGAGATAGATCCCGGGAACGACGAGAACCTGCACGGCCACACCGATCAGCATCGACTTCGCGATGTCGGCGAACGTGATAGCGAACCCGAAGTCGGCTCGGACGTCGCCCGAGCCGAAACGACGACTGGCCACGACCGCGGTTGCCACGAAACCGGTCCACAGTCCGACTTGGCTCAACAGCAGTGAGACGCTGCCGTCCGCAGTCGAACCAGCGACGATCGCGACCGTCGAGCCGAACGCGGCGAGCGACACGGCCGACACCCAGCCCACAAATGCCAGCCACGCCGGCCACATCCTCGCCCCTGTCGCGTGGTTGGGGTCCGAGACCGGCAAGAGGTGTCGCAGCGAGCGACTCACCACCGGCGGTCGCCGGCTGGAGCTCCGGCGTTCGATCGGAGGTCGAGAGCACACATCGCGCAACATGCTACAGTCAGTAGCATAACACCCCCTGCGTGGTAGACGGTCGGATCCTTTGGTACAGCAGCGAAACTCGATCGCGAGCAGAGCGCTGGCGCGACGTGAAGGCCCCGCCGGCCATCGAACGGTCCGGCGATGGTGCGTGGGAGCGTTGGTCATCGGTGTACTCGTGGCTGTAGCGGCGAGCGCGGCCGCCGAGGCCGGGGACGCGGAGCTCTCCACGAGCGAGGCGCTGGTGCTCGGGATGATCGAGGGGGTGACCGAGTACCTCCCTGTCAGCTCCACGGCTCACCTTGCGATCACCGAAGTTCTCCTTGGTCTCACCAGCACGCCGGAGGGCAAAACCGCCGCTGACTCGTATGCGATCGTCATCCAGGTCGGCGCGATTGCCGCCGTGCTCGGCTTGTATCGTCGCCGCGTCGTCACGCTCGCTCGAGGCGTGCTCGGATTCGATCCGGCAGGGCGGCGACTGGCGCTCGCGATCCTCACCGCGTTCGTGCCGGCCGCGGTGGTGGGGTTGGTGGCGGGTGATGCCATCAAGAACAATCTCTTCAGTACCTGGCCCATCTTGGCCGCGTGGGTTGTCGGCGGCTTGGCGCTCTTGTGGCCACGACTCACCACCACATCGGCCACCCGTCCGCTCGAGGAGCTGTCCATCGGGGCCGCGGCGATCATCGGTGCGGCCCAGGTCCTGGCGCTGTGGCCGGGAACGAGCCGCAGCCTGATCACGATCATCGCGGCGCTGGCGGTTGGCATGGGTCTTCCTGCCGCAGTGGAGTTCAGCTTCTTGTTGGGATTGGTCACACTCTCGGCCGCCACCGGCTATGAGTTGCTCAGCGGTGGCGACGCAATCACAGCCACCTTCGGGTGGCGTAGCAGTATTGTCGGGGTCGCTGCTGCGGCGGTCACCGCGTGGTTGGCGGTGACGTGGATGGTCGCCTACCTCCAACGTCGACCGCTGTCGATCTTCGGCTGGTACCGGATCTCGATCGCCTGTGTGGTCGCTGTCGTCGCGTTGGCCACGACACAGCTATGACCGTCGCGCTTCGCCGGTGCCTTGGCGCACTGGCCCTGGTCATCGGGGTCGGGCTCGGTGGTGCGTTGCCGGCCGCGGCCCACGGCGATCCGGAGTTCTCCGGCGACGTCGGGCCCTTTGCCGTGGAGGCGTTCGACGAGGAGATCGCGGGGACCGACCTGCTGTACACAGTCGTTGTCAACGATCCGTCCACTGGACTCCCGGTACGGGGGGCCAGGGTCGAGGTGAATGCCGTTAGCGAAACGAGACAAGTCGGACCGCTGGTCGGCAACGAACTCGGCGGTGCCTACCAGGTCCTCCTGCCCGAGCTGGGTGAGGAGGCGTGGTTGATCACGGTTCGCATCGTGGTCGCCGGCGACGCAGTCACCTTCGAACACGAGCTCAACTCTGGGGCCCAGAGCGAGCCCCGGTGGCGCACGGCCGTCGTCGCTGCGGGCATGGTGATCGCCGGCGTCGCCGTGCTGACCTTCGCCCGAGTGGTTCGTCGCAAGTCTGGCATCGTCGGGCCCCGCAGCTCGTGACGTCAGGCAGTGGGCGACAGCTCAGCCGCCGTCGTCGTTGTCCATGTCCGACTGCGATGGGTCCATGTCCATCTCACCCATGTCTGCTGCGTCGGGTCCGAAGTCGGCAACGAATCCGGCCGGTGACGAGGGCAGTCCGGCTGCTTCGCGGGCGAATTCCATCTCGGCGATCTCCGAGGCTTGGATGCGCGCCATCCGTTCTGCGGTGTCGACGACCCAGGCGTCTTCGGCACGGCTCGCAGCGTCCTGGGCCATGGCCACGCCGCCGGCATGGTGATCGCTCATCAAGGCCAAGAACAGCGCATCGGTCTCGGGGCCCTGGGCGTCGCGGAAGGTCTCGAGTTCTGCGGCATCGGCCATGCCGGGCATCGCGTCGGTGCTGGGAACCGACATCCCCATCCATGCCATTGGCTCTTGCTCGCGCGACGCGGGATCGAATCCCCACATGCCGAGTCGCATCTGCATAAGGCCGATCTCGTAGGACTGTGATCGGATGATCTCGCGGGCGAACGCATGGACCGACGGCTCGGACCCGTTGGCCAGCTGGATCATCGAGAGCTGCACCGCCTGTTCATGATGCGCCGACATGTCATAGAGGAACCCGACATCGGCGGAGTCGCCCGGCGGGGAGTCGCCCTCGCGTACTCCGATGAAGTAGCCGATACTGCCGGCGAGAAACATGAGCGCGATGACCCCGACCATGCGCTGACCGGGCGTCGTCGGCAGCAGCCGGCGCAGACCCGAGACGCGAGCTTCGTGATCGAGCGCCGGCGGCGATGCATCGGAGCGGTCAACGTCGGTTGTCGTCAATGTTTCTCCAGAGGGTCATGGCGGACCGGCCGAGGTCGACACCGGCGCGGCCACTACGAACACGACGAAGGATGCTCTCACGCATGGTGCTGCGTTCCTTCGTGACTTCGGCGATGCGGCCGGTCGTCACCGTGCATCGTCGAGGATCGCCAGCGCGGCCGCCAACCCGCAGTTTGTCAAGCGGACACGACCTGGCGCACCGTTGGAACCGACCCGTTCGACCGCCAACCCGGCGTCGATCAACTCCTGAACCCCGGCACCGAAGCCCGGATCGGCGACGAGGTGGTCCGGGCGTTCGGGCGACAGCAGCGAATCGAGAAGCCGGCGCTGGGTGCGAGCGACCCGCAACTGACCTTCCGAGGGGTGCTCCCGGTTCAGTGATGAACTCATCGCCGTCGCTCCATCCTTCCTTCGATGCTTCTCGACTACTATTACACAGTGTCGCAACAAGCTTCCCTCAGCCATCATTGACTTTCACCGGAAGACAACATACCTTCACAGATATGAAGGTAAATACGGACGTCGAGAGGTGTGCCGAGCGCCGTGTGGACGCCAGCCGGGTTGCGGCGGTGGCGGAATCGCTGGTGGACGTCGACGAAGCTGCCGCGTTGGCCGAGATGTTCCGACTGTTGGGCGATCCGACGCGGGTGCGGATCTTGTACGCCTTGTTGGAGGCCGGCGAATTGTGCGTGTGTGACATTGCCGCAGTGGTGGACACCTCCGAGACGAAGGTGTCTCAGGCGATGCGCTTGCTGCGGTCAGCAGCAGTGGTGCGGAATCGCCGAGATGGGCGCAACATCATTTACCGCCTCGACGACGCCCACGTCCGTCTGCTGTTGGATCTATCGCGCGAACACGTCGCCCATGGCGAGGACGGCGAACGGTGAGGTGGCGAGCACCGCAACCGATCGATCAACGTATCGACGAGCTCACCGCAGACGCACGCCATCGCGTGCGTGCGGGAGAGGTCGAGGCCGCGTGGGAGAGGCTCGGTGACGCGCACGTGCTGTCCCAGCCCTGGGCGCGGTCTCATCTGCGTGTGCACGGCTCGATGCTCGGTGTGGGCTGGCGGACCCGAGATGCCGGTGAGATCGCGGGGCAGCTCTTCCGGCTGCTGGTCGCCGTCCCGGGGTCACTGACGGGCCGCTATCCAGCCGGGAACTCGGGCCGATCCGATGTGTCGGCCTTTGCTCCGGTACCCGTTCGCGAGGATCTGGCCGACGTGCTCGCCAACGCCGATGCTGAACCGGCGGCGGAGGTACTGGAGCCGTCAGAGGTGCGCAGTCTCTATGACCGGCTGGCCCCGGTCTATGACTTGCTGTCGAGTCCCTACGGCTGGTTCGGGTCGAAAGGACTCGCCGAGCAGGCCATCGAGGAGCTTCGCCTCCAACCCGGCGACACGGTCGTGGACTTGGGTACCGGCACCGGCCGCAACCTGCCGAAGCTTGCCGCTGCGGTTGGCCAAGCCGGGACCGTGGTGGGGGTGGACCTGTCGCCCGGGATGCTCGAACGGGCCCGGCGGCGAGTCTCCGCCGTGGGCTCGAACAACGTGGAGCTGATCGAGGCCGACATGGCGGCCTTCGACCTGCCCTCTGGCACTGATGCGGTGGTGTCGTCGTATGCGATGGAGATGCTGCCCGACTACGACGAGGTGATCGCACGGCTTGCCGAGCAGCTGCCCCCCGGAGGCCGTATCGCCGTCAACGGCTTGCGCGATCCCGAGCGCTGGCCGGAGTGGGTGGTGCGGGTGGGATCGGCGCTGAGTCGCCCGTTCGGAGTCTCCGAGGCCTACCGGTCACTCCGGCCGTGGGAAGCCATCGATGCCCACGCCATCGACGTCGTGTACGAGGAAGCATGGGCGGGAGCCGTCTATCTGGCGGCCGGCTCCGCACCGGGCCAACGGAGCGGGGAGGACGTCGAGTGAGCGAGAACCTTCAGCTCGATCTCGATGTAGTGCTTCCGCACGCGCACGACGCGCAGGACCGCTGTGTGGCCGACCTGGTCAACTCGTTGCAGCGCCTCGACGGTGTCGACTCGGTGCACGTCATTGTCGACGACACCGCCGCTGATGGTTCCGCGCCCGTTGGCTCGGCGACGCTGTGTCTTCATCTCGCTTCGGGGGCGGTCTCGATCCAGCGCCTCACGGACCGAGTCCGCGCTACGGGCGCCAGCATCGACGGCCGATATGGGCATGTCGTCGGACGGGTGGATGGAGTGGGCAACACGAGCCGGGCGGCGGCGCTGACTGCGCAGCTCCGGTCGGCCGTCGGTGTGGTCGATGCCGCGGTGACAGTCGAAGGCTTGGCGCGCGTCGAGTACGACAAGGCAGCAACCGACGAAGCTGCCATCCACGTCGCGCTCCGACACTTGGCTCCACGCTCCCGGTCGGCTCCGCAGGGGCCCGATCCGGATCACGACGATGAAGATGACCATGACTCCGATGACGGGCATGACCATGGCCATGGCGCGAGTCGGGTCGAGTTGGGTGCTGCCCTGGTGTCGTTGGTGGTCTACCTGGTGGCGCGGGGCCTGGATTGGTTCAGCGACCTCGACGCCTCGGTCACGGTCCTCTATGTCGTAGCTGCGGTGGTGACCGGTCTCTTCGTTGCCCGCGATGCCTGGTTGTCGGTGCGATCTCGCGTGTTCGACATCGACCAGTTGATGCTGATCGCCGCGGTGGGGGCCGCGTTTATCGGGCACTGGTCGGACTCGGCGCTCCTGCTGGTGTTGTTTTCCTTGGGACATGCCCTCGAGGGCTACGCCATGAACCGGGCCCGCAGTGCCATCGAAGCGCTCGGCGACCTGGCCCCCGCAACGGCGCGCCGACGAGAGAACCCCGAAGCCGAAATCCCGGTCACTGATCTCGTCGTTGGGGATGTAGTGGTCGTGCGGCCCAACGAGCGGATCCCCGCCGATGGGGTGATCGTCGCCGGCGAGACGGCCATCGACGAGTCCCCGGTCACCGGCGAATCGGTCCCTGTCGACAAGACCGCCATCGCTGACCCCACCGACGCGCTCGCCGGGGTCGACACCATCGAAGCGCGGCATCGAACCTTTGCCGGGACCCTGAACGGGCCAGGCGCGATCGAAGTCATGGTGCTGCGTGTCGCCGCCGACTCGACGCTCGCCCGCGTGGTCCAACTCGTCGCAGAGGCCGAAACGCAGATCTCGCCCACCCAGCGGTTTACCAAACGCATCGTCCGAGTCTTCGTCCCCTCGGTTCTGGCCCTGGTCGCCGTGCTGTTGGTTGTGCCGCCGCTGGCCGGGGAGGCGTTCACTGATTCCTTCGCCCGGGCCATGGCCGTCCTGGTGGCCGCCAGCCCGTGCGCGCTCGCCATCGCCACCCCCAGCGCCGTGTTGGCCGCAATCGCCCGAGCCGCACGCGCCGGCATCCTGGTCAAGGGCGGCGGACCGCTCGAGGCGCTCGGCACCGTCGACGCCATCGCTTTCGACAAGACCGGCACCCTCACCGAAGGACGCCCACGCCTCACCGACATCAAACCCTCCGACCCCGAAGCCGAAGGCGATCTGCTGAGTATCGCGCTCGCGGTCGAGCGACTCAGCGATCACCCCATCGCTCGGGCCATCACCAACGGCATCGAACCCCGACTCGACGACGAGCGCATCCCAACCGCCACTGACGTCACCGCAGTCAACGGCAAGGGCATCACCGCCACCGTCGACGGCGAAACCGTCAAGATCGGCAACCTCGCGCTCTTCGAAGGCACGGATGTCCCCGACGGCATCCGCACCACCCAAGACGTGCTTGAATCACGCGGCCGCACCACCATGATCGTGGCCCACGGGCCCCGCTTCCTGGGGGTGTTGGGTGTTATGGACACGCCTCGCGACGACGCCGGGCGTGCGATCGAAGCGCTGCGAGCGCTTGGTATCGACCGGATCGTGATGCTGTCGGGCGACAACCAACGCGTCGCGACCGCCGTCGCGTCCCATGTCGGCATCACCGAAGCCAACGGGGGGCTCCTGCCTGCCGACAAAGTCGACGCCGTCAACGGACTCGCCGCCGCCGACGGGGTCGCCATGGTCGGCGACGGCGTAAACGACGCCCCCGCACTCGCGGCCGCCAACGTCGGCATCGCCATGGGCGCCGCCGGCAGCGACGTCGCCCTTGAAACCGCCGACATCGCTCTGCTCGCCGACCGCCTCGCCGGACTGCCCACCGCCGTCGGCCTCGCCCGCCGAGCCAGCCGCACCATCAAACAGAACCTCTACTTCAGCCTCGGCGTCGTCGCCGTCCTTATCCCGCTCACCATCGCCGGCGTCGGCATCAGCATCGCTGTCATCGCACACGAAGGCAGCACGCTCGTCGTCGTCGCCAACGCGCTACGCCTGCTGAACTACCGCGACCCTCAACAGGACCCGACGGCATGAACACCATTGCGCTTGCGCTCCTCGCCGTCTGGTTTGTGGTCGTATTCATCGTTCGCTCGGTCGTGCAGAAACGCGCGACGGGGGACTCGGGCATCCGACCCGGAGCGTTCGCCGAAGACGCATCCGGGATCGAGCGGGCCGCCTACCTGCTGCTGGTGGTTGCCTTTGCCGGAGCCATCGCCGCCCCAGTCGCGGCCATGGTCGGTATCGACCCGCTCACTGACAACGACCTCGTCCCGGTCGTGGGCCTCGTAGTCTCAATAGCCGGGATCGGGGCGACGTACCTGGCGCAGCTGGGCATGGGCAGTGAATGGCGGATCGGTATCGATCGGACCGAGGTCACCGGACTGGTAACAGGAGGCGTGTTCTCACTGGTCCGCAACCCGATCTTCACCGCCATGATCTTCACCGCTGCGGGCTTCACCGCCATGGTCCCCAACGTCATCGGGGTCTTGGCTGTGGTCTGCCTGGTGGTCGCGATCGAGCTCCAGGTCCGCTTCGTCGAGGAACCACACCTGCACCGACTTCATGGCGACGTCTACGGGGGCTACGCGTCTCGGGTCGGCCGCTTCGTCCCGGCGCTCGGCCGGACCCCCGGGCGGGAGCAGCGATGACGGTCAGCAGGTTCCGCGTCGAGGGCATGGACTGCGCCGCCGAAGAACAACTCATCCGGATGCGTCTGGCCCAACTCGACGGCATCGATCACGACTTCCTTGGCGTCTCTCGCGCCCTGTGCTCCCTGCGAACCCGGTGGGGATTTCGACCAGGGCCGAGACAGCCATCTTTGGCTCCCTGGGTCGATACGAGTTCGCATCGGAAGGGCGCACGCGTTGACTGATTGACCACGGCCGCGCTGAGCGTCGAGGGCCACGATCACATGAGACAGTCGTGATGGCGGTGTCGGCGTTTGGGGTGTTGTTCGCCGTTACGTTCGCGGTTGGATTCGGTGCCAGAACGTTGCTGCAGGAGCGGCGCGGGTGACAGCGGAATCCGGGCCGGGTCAGTGCGCTCGGCACTCGGATCGAATGGTTCGCCGGGTGGAAGCTCGTGGTAGCGCTGGTCGCAGCTGTCTGTCATGGGGTGTCCGCTGCTTCGTGTGGTGCGGCGCGCCAGTCGGTGATGGCGAGCGCGAGGGCTCCGCAGACGATTGCGATGTCGGCGACGTTGAAGGTGGGCCACCAGCCGGTGTGGAGCATGTCGACGACGGTGCCGGCTTCGGAGCGGTCGGCCACGTTGGCGAGCGCTCCGCCGATCACAACACCGGCGGCGATGGTGCTGGGGAAATGGCCGCGCCAGGCCGCGATGCCGATGGCGATGGCGAAGACTCCGGTGAGGGTGAGGATCAGCCATGCCGGCGCGGTGTTGCCCAACCCGAATGCGACGCCGGAGTTGTGAGAGAGACGGAGGTCGAGAGGGCCTGGCAGATCGATGTCACTGTCGGCGAGAACGATGCTGGCCGCAACCTTGGTGCCGATGTCGAGACCGAACACCACTGTGGCGGTGAGGATCAGAGCTGTGCGCTTATGGCGCCGTGCGGTGGGATCGAGAGTTGGGTGGGTCATTTTCGGGTGAGGCGGAGGCCGTTGGCGATCACGGCGAGCTCGGAGAGTTCGTGGGCGAGCACAGCGATTGGCAGCGTGAACACGCCGGCGAGGGCTCCGGGGACGAGGATGGCGAGGATGACGAGGCTGAGCGCGATGTTTTGGGCGACGACGCGGCGGGTGCGCCGTCCGATCCGGAGGGCTTCGGTGAGTTTGGACAGGTCGTCGGCCATGAGCGCGACGTCGGCGGTCTCGAGGGCGACGTCGCTGCCGGCGGTGCCCATCGCGATGCCGACTGACGCGGCGGCGAGCGCGGGGGCGTCGTTCACGCCGTCACCGACCATGCCGACGTGCCCATGACGGGCGAGTTCGGCGACGATGCGCGACTTGTCGTCTGGTTTCAGATGGGCTTGCACTTCGTCGATGCCGACCTGGTTGGCCACTGCGGCAGCGGTGCGGGCGTTGTCGCCGGTGAGCATCACGATGCGTTCCACGCCTTCGCTGTGGAGATCTCGCAAGGCGTCGCGGGCTTGGGGTCGGACCACATCGGCGATCCCGATCACACCTACCACCCGGTCGTCTACGGCGACGACGATGGCGGTCTGGCCGGCGGTCTCGAGCTCCTGAACCCGTTCTTGTAGCCCGTTGAGCGCGAGGCCTCGGTCCTGCATCAGGGTCGGTGAACCCACAAGGTAGCGGCGCCCGTCAGCGGAGGCTTGGGCGCCGGCACCGATCAGCGCTTCGAAGCTGTCGCCAGCCGACGGGGTGGCGAGGCCGAGCTCACGCGCTCGGATCATCACGGCCATGGCAAGGGGATGCTCGGACCGTTGCTCCACCACCGCGGCGGCGGCGAGCACCGACTCGTCGGTCTCGCCTGCGGCGGCCACGATCTCCACGACGCGGGGTTGGCCTTGGGTGAGGGTCCCGGTCTTGTCCAAGGCCAACACGGTGAGCCGGGCCAGTTCTTCGAGGTAGATGCCTCCCTTGATGAGGATGCCTTTGCGGCTGGCGTTGCCGATGGCGGCGACGTAGGTGACCGGGATCGAGATGACCAGCGCGCACGGTGCGGCGGCGACGATCACCGTCGCGGCCCGAGCGACCCACTCGGACCAGTCCGCGGTGAACGCCCCTCCGCCGACCGCCACCAGGACTCCGACGAGAAGCACCGAGGGGGAGTAGATCCGGGCGAAGCGGGTCATGAACTGCTCGCCGCGGCCCTTGGCTTCCTGCGCTTCGCTGACCAGGTCCACGATCTTGGCCAGGGTGTTGTCCGCCGATGTGGCGGTGGCGTCCACGACGAGCGCGCCGGTGGTGTTCAGCGTTCCGGCGAATACCTTGTCGCCGGTCTGTTTGTCGACTGGGACCGATTCGCCAGTGATGGCGGCTTCGTTGAGTGCGGAGCGGCCCTCGATGATGGTGCCGTCGGTGCCGATCCCTTCGCCGGGGCGGACCAGGAACCGGTCGCCCACGATGAGGTCGGCGACGTCGATCTGTTCCTCTGTGCCGTCGCGCAGCCGGGTGACCTGTTTGGGGGCGAGGTCCATCAGCGCCTTGATGGCGTTGCGGGTGCGGTCCTCGGTGAACTCTTCGAGCGCTTCGGAAATCGAGTATAGGAACGCCAACGTGGCGGCCTCGCCCCACTCGCCGAGCCCACCCGCGGCGAGGGTGCCGACGGTCATCAACAACTCGATGCCAATCGAGCGTTCGCGGATCAGGTCCTCGAGTGCCTCGAGCGCGAAGAACCGCAACCCAGCCACCGTCGCCGCGACATACAGCCCGGTGACTACCGCGGTCGACGCGTCGAAGCGGCCTGCGACGAAGCCGATGAGGAGCAGCAGCCCGGCCAGTGCCGACCAGCGCACCTCTCGGCTCTCCCACAAACGCTCGGCGCCGTCGTCATCGTCGTGGTCGTCGTCGACATCGACGACTGGCCCGGCGTCGGTGCCGTTCATCGTCGGTTCCGGTAGTTCGGGCACAACGAGATCTGCACACCCGAGCACGCCAACAGCTCTGAGCCGGCGCGCAACACGGCGACGACCTCGGGTCGGGCGATGCGGTAGAAGACCTGACGGCCCTCGGGCCGATCGGCTACCAACCCGCATCCTTTCAGACACTGCAAGTGCCCCGAAATATTGCCTTGGGATCCGTCCAACCGCTGGACCAGGTCGGTAACGCGCAGTTCGCCGTCGTCGAGCTGGTTCAGGATCGCCAGCCGCATCGGATCGGCGAATCCCCGAAACAGCTTGGCGGCCAGGTGTGCGTCAGCGGGGCTTTCGAGATCGGCGTCAGCCAATGGTGGCGTCGCGGTTTCGCCGTCTGAGTTAAGTATCGGCATAGAGCGATGATAACGGCTGCTACCGTTGAATATATGCGGCGCAGCGTAACGTCGATCACGCGCACGGTGCGCAATGTCTGAGGAGGGCGCCGGGTGGGGCGGTGTCGTCTCCATGGGGTCGTGGTGGCTGCTGTATCGCGGCGTGTACGGGCCGACTCGACGCCACGCCCATCACGCAGTGCAGATCATCTCTTCGAACGCCTCGGTAACTGTCCGCCACGGCGCCGGAGATGAGATCGCCGCCTCGACCGTCGTCGTTCCGTCCGATCTCGCCCACGAGATCAGCTCATCGGGCTTCGCAACGATGGTGTTCGTCGATGCCGACAGCACGGCGGGCCGCCAGCTCGGCGCCCGTTGTGAAGGCTCACCCATCAGCCTCGATCTGCCGGTGCCGTCTGGGTCCAAGCGCAGTGAAGCGATCGTCTCTGGTGTCCTCGCCCTCGTCGATGACGCGCCGAACCCCGCCCCAGGCGGCGCCGCCGTTGTGAGTAGCGGTGTCGCAGCCGCGCTCGCGGAGCTGGCCGACGCCCCGGGCGCGGGTTCGGTCGTCGAGTTCGCCGCCCGCAGCGGACTGTCGCCCAGCCGGTTCTCGCAGCGGTTCGCACGCGAGGTCGGCATCCCGATGCGCAGGTACCGGCGATGGGTGCGGATGCTGCATGCCATCGAGGCTCTCAGCACCGGCGCGTCACTGACCACCGCCGCGCACGAAGCGGGCTTCACCGACAGTGCTCACCTCACGCACACCTTCCGCGACCACTTCGGAATGGCCCCGTCTGACCTGCTGGCCTCGTCGCGCTTTGAGCCGCCCTCGTAGGCCGCGGCATCTGCGTACAAGACAATCTGGCAGCCGCGACTCATGCTCATTTCATGCATGCAACTCCGGCCACCGGCCATCCGCCGCTCGTCACCCTCGTTCGCCACGCTCATCTGCCGTTGCTTCTCGTCGGCGCGAACGGCGCAGTGCTGTGGGGCGCCGCCGGACGCGACCTGGTGGTCGTGGCTGTCGTCGCCGTCGCGCTCAGCTGGACGTTCGTCGCCGAACGCATCGCACCCTACGATCGAGCCTGGAACATCGACCGAGGCGACACCGGTCGTGATCTCGCATACGCCGCGCTCAACGAGACGCTCAACGCCGTGAGCGTCATTGCGCTGCCGCTCTTGGCCACTCGGGTGACCATCGTCGACTTGTGGCCCCGCGAGTTGCCCTTCGTGATCCAGGTCATCGCCGCCGTGCTCGTTCTCGACGCGGGCATCACCTTCGCCCACGCCGTCAGCCACCGGATCGGATGGCTCTGGCGGTTCCACGCTGTGCACCACAGCGTCAGCCGGTTCTACGGGTTGAACGGCCTCATGAAACATCCTCTTCACCAAGCGATCGAGATGACCGCCGGCATCGCACCGTTGCTGCTCGTCGGCATCCCCCAACCCGTCGCGGTGGCGCTCGCTGGCTGCGTCGCCATTCAACTCCTCGTCCAGCACGCCAACATCGACTACGCAACAGGGACCCTCGGGGAATGGCTCGCCGTCAACGCCGGACATCGTCTCCACCACCTTCGCTACCCCGGCGAGGGCGACGTCAACTTCGGACTCTTCACCCTCTTGTGGGACCGCGTCATGGGCACCTACCGGCCAGCCAGCTCGACGGGTGAGCTCACCTCCGACGATCTCGGCGTCGCCGGTCAACCCCACTACCCGAACGGCTTCAGAGACCAACTCGCCGAACCGTTCCGACGCACCGCGCCCACTTCGTGATCAATTGGGGTTCCTCCGATCACGCCCGCGGTACAACACTTCTGACAGACCCACCCGAGCTGACGGGCCGGCGAGGGCCACAGAGGCAGGATGCGAGGTGCGAGAATGCGGTCGTGAATCGGATCGGTGTGACTCGCTGCCTGCTCGCCGCAGCGTTGTTCGGAGCATCGGCACCAGCAGCATCGAAGTTGTCGGGAGACGTCCCGACCTTGGTGCTGGCCGGGCTGTTGTACCTCGGTGCTGGTTTGGCGGTCCTTCCGGCGGTTGTTCGCCGACCCCCGACCTGGCAGGCGGTGCAGCGTGATTGGCGGCCGGCGTCTGTAGCAGTGATCGCTGGCGGCGCAGTGGGGCCCGCACTTCTGATCGCAGGGCTGGCACGCACATCGGCAGCCACGGCGTCGATCCTGTTGAACCTGGAGCTGGCCGCCACGGTGTTGTTGGCGGCCACGATCTTTCGAGAGCATCTCGGGCGGCGTGTCGCTACCGGCGCAGCTCTCGTGACGGGGGCCGGGATGATTCTGGTTTGGGAACCCGGCGCTGAAGTGAGCGTCGGGGCCCTGCTCATTGCTGCGGCGTGCGTCGCCTGGGGTCTTGACAATGGCGTCACCGCCAAGATCGATCAGCTCGGCCCCGAACACGTCGTGCTGCTGAAAGGAGCGATCGCAGGCGCTGCCAACCTGATGCTCGGTCTTGCCTTCGCCGATGACACAGCCGGAATCAGCGCCGGTGCGGTGGTCGCGGCCCTGGCCGTGGGCGCGGCCGGCTACGGCGCATCGATCGTCTTGTGGGTGAAAGGCGCCCGCGACCTGGGCGCAGCCCGCGGGCAGGTCATCTTCGCCACCGCACCGTTCATCGGTGTGTTCATTGCGTGGGTTGCTCTCGGCGAGGCGGTGGCCTGGGTGCAACTGGTCGCGGTCGCGCTGGCCGCTTCAGGAGTTGCGATGTCCATTCAGTCATCGCATGAACACGGGCATTCCCATGAGAAGGTCGAGCACGAACATGAACACAGCCACGACGACGACCACCACGACCACTGTCATGACGACCCAGCCCAGGTACGCCACACCCATCAGCCGCGGATGCACACCCATCCGCACGTCCCAGATCTTCACCACCGCCACTCACACCACGAGTGAGTCGGTCGAGCGACTGGGGTTCATCAGGTCGGCCAAGTCGCTGGGTCTGACCTTCGCCGACATTCGTCGGGTGTTGCAGTTGTCTGACACCGGCGAGAGACCGTGCAGGCGGGTCGAGTCCATGGTGGCCGCCAAGGTCATGGAAATCGACCAGCGGATCGAGGAGCTGCAAGTACTGCGAGACCGACTGTGCTCGCTCGATACTGCGCCGGGGCGTCGAGGCGTCCGTGTGCCCGATCATCGAGCACGCCGCTTGACTCTCAGGGCGAGTTTGGACGCGACGGTCCGAGGAACGCGCCGGTGACGGTTGGACGATCGTTGGCGCTCTTCGCGCTCGCGGCGTTGGCCGAGATTGGGGGTGCCTGGTTGGTGTGGCAAGGTGTGCGCGAGGATCGCGGCCTCGTCTGGATTGGTGCAGGGATCGCTGCGTTGGGTGCGTATGGCTTCGTGGCCACTTTCCAATCCGAGAACAACTTTGGACGGATCCTGGCGGCCTACGGCGGGATCTTCGTCGCGGGTTCGCTGGCGTGGGGTATGGCTGTCGATGGTTTTCGCCCCGACCGCTTCGACCTGATCGGCGCTTTCGCATGCCTGCTGGGAGTCGCGGTCATCATGTACGCGCCACGATGAACTCGGTGGCAGAAATGGTTCTGTCAGAGCATTGAGCCGAGGTCGGCGGTGACGGTGGGGTAGGCGGCGGTCATGGATTTGAGTTGGCGGGTGGTCAGGTCGAGTTTCATGGCGAGGGCGCAGAAGTTGATGAGTTCGCCGTATTCGGGTCCGAACATGTGGGCGCCGACGATGGTGTTGGTGGTCTTGTTCACGAGGATCTTGACCGCGGCGATGGTTTCGCCGATGCGGTAGTTCGAGTACCAGCCGCTGGTATCGGAGTAGCGGACGTCGAGGTCGATGCCTTGGGCTCGGGCATCTTCTTCGAGGAGGCCGACGCGGGCGAGTTCGGGGATGGTGAATACCGCGGTGGGGACGCCGTCGTAGTCGGGCACGGTGGTCGTGCCCTTGAGCATGTTTGACGCGGCGACCTTGCCTTCGAACACAGCGACCGGCGTGAGCGCCATGCCGGGAGTGTCGGCCGCATCGCCGGCTGCGTACACGGCGGAGTTGGTAGTGCTCTGGAGATGGCCGGCCACGTCCACACCGTTTCCTCCGTAGGCGACGCCGGCCGCGTCAAGGGCCAGGCGAGACAGCTGAGGGACCCGTCCGGCGCCGTGGACAACGAGGTCGGTCTCGATGGTGGTCTCGGCTCCGGCTCGTTCGACGGTGACTCGCTACCCTGACGGCTGAGGCTCGATCACGGTGACGACGCTCTCACGTTGGACATCGATGCCGACCTTGGCGCCACGGGTGATGAGGAGTTCGACAAGGTCGGGGTCGAATCCCTTGAGGGGTCGCTCACCGCGATCGACGATGATGGGGCGGCTGCCGGCGCGGGCCGCGATGTGGGCGAACTCGAATGAGATGAAGCCGCCGCCGATGAAGAGGATGCGGGCGGGGAGTTCCTCGAGGTTCAAGAAGTCGGTGCTGTCGATGAGTTGGTCGGCGCCGGGGAATCCCAGTGGTTTGGGTCGGGCGCCGGTGGCGATCATGAAGTGTGACGAGTTATGCACAGCGCCGTCGATGTCGACGGTGTTGGTGCCGGTGAAGGTGGCGGTGCCATAGAGGGTCTCCACGCCGTTGCCGGTGAGGCCACGTTCCATGTTCTGGGGGACGGGGTCGGTGAAGCCGCGTTTGTGTTTCATGAGGTCGGCCCAGTTGATCGCCAGGCCGCTGTTGTCGATGCCCTTGCCTTGCATAAGTCGGGCGCTGTCGATGATCTCGGCGCCGCGTCGCAGGATCTTCTTGGGGTCACAGCCCCGGAGGGCGCAGGTGCCGCCGTAGGGGAGTTCGTCGACGATTGCGGTCCGCCAGCCGGCAGCCGCGCACTTGTTGGCCGCCTCGACGCCGGCCATGCCCGCCCCGATCACGATGAGGTCATAGGGAGTGGTCATGACAGGGTCCTTCGGTGAGAAGGATTGGATTCTTGGCCGTCAGCGCTCACACGAGGCACCGCGCGGCTGCGCTGGTGCGAGCGGCCGAGCCCGACAGCGGTGTCCCGCAGCAGACACCGAGCCCGGCCGCGCCAAGAGCAACAAGGCTCGCAGAGCTTTCTCTCTCAGCCACGAGACAACACTTCGCGCAGTTGTTCGATCGTCGGCGAGCCGGCCGGGCCGTCGGGCGTTTGGTACACGCGGCACGACAGCCCGACTGGTGCGTCAGCGTCGGCGAAGATGTCGTGGCCGTCGACGAGGATGCTGGGTGATCCGCGGAACCGGGTCTCCTTCGCTGCCTCGGGGGTGTCGACGATCCGGCGTGTGATGTGGAGATCGGGCCGTTCGGCCGCCAGGGTGCGTAGGTGGGCATCGGCCTTGAGCCAGTTCGGGCAGTCCTCGAAGTAGACCAGTGTCACGTCCATGTCTCGACGATAAACCTTGAACCACGGATCAAGGTCAAGGAGTATCGTGTGAGGATGTTGATCGGCGAGTTCGCGGAAGCACTCGGGGTCCCCACCCAGACAGTCAGGTTCTACGAACGGCGCGGCCTGCTGCCGCGGCCGGAGCGGGCGCCCAACGGTTACCGGCTCTACGACGAAGTCGCTCTCCAGCGCGGCAGTTTCATCAGATCGGCCCAAGCGGCAGGGCTGACCCTGGCTGAGATCGGCAGCATCATCGACATCCGCAACGAGGGGGCTGCGCCGTGCACCCACGTGGGTGCGCTGCTCGAAGCGAAACTGGCCGACGTGCGGGAACGGCAACGCCAACTCGCAGCCCTCGAAGGCGAGCTCAAGCACTTGTTGAACCGCAGCGAACTCCTCGACCCCGCCGACTGCGGCGACGACGACGTCTGCCACATCCTCAGTGCGAGAACCGGTCTCTCGTCACCAGATGTTGCATCGAGGCTATGAATCGCCATCTGTCGATGAATGAGTTGGCAGCGAATCGCTATCCAGCGTCACATCATTCGCCTCGGAGCTAACCGCCGTACATAGCGTCGCTCTTGGCGCCACTGGCTCCTGTTGTTCGTCGCCGCCGGGCACGTGGCAGGAGGTCGGGCGGCATCGATCCGGTCCCGGATCGCTACGGCTTCAGTGCGGGATGTGCCAGCCGGGTGCCAGCGGCGGCGTTCGGTGCCGCTGAGGGGGTCATAGCCGGCGTAGTCGACGATGTAGAAGCGGTGGTTGCGTTGCGCGAAGTAGGACATCGCCACCCATCGGCTCTTCGGGTCGCCAACCCGAAGATCACGACAGTGCTGCGGGCGGGATTATCGGGTGCCGGAGAGTTCTCACCCTCCACCCTTCGACCGATCGGTCTGCCGGATTCCGGATGGGTCTGGGGCGCTCGGCCCTGAGCAATACCGGGACGACTCGGCGCGTACCACGCTCGGTGCGGTCAGTCCGCGGCTGGCCCGAGGTAGGTGTGACACATACGAATGAGTTCGTCGGTGGCGTGCTCGTCGGCGATGAGTCGGCCGTCGTGCACGCACGCCTCGACGCTCGAGACGAGGATGCGGACCCTCGTGCCGACCTGGGGTGAGGTGTCGCCGAGTCGCTGTAGGTGCCACACCATCTCGTCGACCATGATCTTCCGGAGCTCGTCGAGGCGGGCATCGAGGGCAGCCGTGCGGGGCGCCCGCCACAGCAGCTCGTCGAGCTGCGGGTCGTCGTTCATCTCGGCAACGGCGGTGACCAGGATCCGACAGAGGTCGGCGAGATCCGGCTCCTCGGCCCGCAGCAGCGGAACGAGCTCGGCCAACTCGGCCATGGCCTCGTCGAGGTGCCGTTCGGCGACGGCGACGACCAGGGCGTCCTTGTTCGGGAAGTACTGGTACAACGATCCGACCGAGACTCCCGCGGCTTCGGCGACGTGATTCGTGGTGGTCGCGTGGTAGCCGCGCTCGGAGAAAAGGCGAGTGGCCTCGTCGAGGAGGCTGGCGACGAGGCGACGTGACCGCTCCTGGCGTGGGCGTTTTCGTGGTTCGGCGTTGCGCCACGAATGCGAGTTGTCACATTCGAGCATTACTCACATAGTGTACTCATGCGAACCATCGTCGTCACCTCCGAGTTCAACGCCCCGGCCGAGGTCGTCTGGTCTGGCATCCAGACTCCCCACGCGTTCGTCCACATCGCCAACGGCATGCTCCGCTTTCCTGCGGCATCGCGCCTCGACGGCCCGTGGAAGGTTGGCCAGACCATCGTTGGCTGGACGTTTCTGTTCAACGTCATGCCGTTCTCCAAGCATCATCTCTCGGTCGCCTCGATCGACAACGAAACCCGGACGCTCGTATCTGACGAACACGGCGGCCTGCTCCGGCGCTGGCACCACTCGCTGCACGTCGAGTTCCTGGCCGATCAGCGGTGCCGCTACACCGACACCATCGAGATCGACGCCGGCCCGCTCACCCCCGTCGTCGCCGGCTACGCCCACGTCTTCTACCGCTACCGACATTGGCGTTGGAAGCGGCTGGCCCGCCTACTCGCAGCAGCCAATGCAGCGGCGACAAGGGCGTGTGGCTCGGAATCCGCAAACGCCACTGCTTGACGCTCGAGCGCCGATGACGGTGCCCGACGCCGGCATCGACGTCAAAGACTCGGCACATTGGCCGGCGCCGGGCAAACAGGCCGCATCGAACCATCGCCACCGACCGCCATGACCGGTCGCATCGCGCGTGGCACGCATATCGCTCACGCCACCGGCACCGGCCGACCCGTCCGGGTTCGGCACTTCTGCCGCTGCTGGGGTCGGGCGGTTGATTGGCGCCCATACCGTCCGGGCGGTGTTCGGGGGCGGCGGAGTTGCGGGCGCGGGTCGTGTTCGAGGCCGAAGGGCGGCACAGCGCCGGGCGGAACCCCACCTCCCGATCCCAACATAACCTTGACAGCATAATGTAGTCGACGTTATGTTTGTAGAGTGTCGCCTGTCCGGGTCGAGTTCCACCCAATGTTCGCGAGTCAATACGAACAGCTGGCTGGGCTCGCTTCGGATTCCGATACGCATCTCGAGTTGTTCGGCGACGTGACAGCGTTGCTTAACGCGCTCGAAGAGTTCGGTCACGACGTTGAGGAGGACAATCATCACCCCGACGCAATCAGCCATCCCATTGTCACTTCTCGCTATCGCACCTTCGCCTTGCGGCGAACTCCGCCGACGACGGCCACGCCGTATGCCGACTCGCCGCCGGTCCTGCGGATCCCGTACGTCTGGTTCATCGACCAGGCCACGGGCGACGAGGTTGCGGTCGTGATGCTGGTGGGTGACAAGACGACTTCGGGCAACGACTGGTATCCCGCAGTTGTCAACAAGATCGACAACGCAAGCATGGTCACCGACTGGGAACGGACCCACCCCGACCACAAGGCGACAATCAGGAGGACACGATGACTGCTACGAAACCACCGATGGTTCCCGACGCCGACGAAGACTTCACCGACGAAGACTTCGCAACCGCAACCGACCGAGTCAAGGCCACTCGAGACGCTGCTCTGGCCGACCCCAATGTCGCTGGCATGGTTGAGGCCAAGACGGCGGCTCTCGCACGCAGGGTTGACACCCTGGCGGCGCTCCGTAAGGCGCGTGGGCTCACCCAGGCACAGCTGACCGAGGAGCTGGGCATGACTCAAGGCGAGGTGTCGCGTCTGGAACGGCGAGAGAATCTGCACCTTGCGACGTTGGCCCGGTTCATCGAAGCGACCGGCGGCAAACTGAAGATCACCGCGGTCTACAACGACGACGAAGTCGAGGTCGGAATCGGCGACACAGTCGAGCCCGAACCGGCATGACCATGGCCGTACTGCCCGGACACACTTCGTGGAGCGAACTGCGGCATGGCCGAAGCGAACAGCCAACAGCGTCACCGGCTGCTCGATTCGATCTCGACCTCGGACAGCTCATCTACGACCTGCGGACCGAGGCAGGGTTGAGTCAGCGGGAGCTGGCTGAGCGGATGGGAACAACGCATCGATGATCTCGCGTCTGGAGGAGGGCGGTGACGCGAAGAACCGGATCGATACCCTCGCCCGAGTGGCCACAGCGTTGGATCGGCATCTCGTGCTGTCGACTGACGCTGTTCAGTTGGCGTGAGAAAAGCTCACAGAAAACTCACGGGACAGACGTAAACAGGAGGGAACGGCGGGTTGCAGCGGGGAACACCGACACCGCTCGAAACGGCCGCGGAGCTGGGCAAACGCCCGTTCTTGCAGGTCAGGCGCCCGATACGAGAATCTGTCTCAACGCTCATAACCCGAAGGTCGCAGGTTCAAATCCTGCCCCCGCCACCACTCAGAAGGCCCGGAAACCAGCGGTTTCCGGGCCTTTGTCGTTGTCTGGTCGAGGTGGGCGTCTACCGTGTCATCTACCGACGCTCGACCGCGTAGGCCTGTGACCTGCGTGTTTGCGAGGCTGGGGACGGTAGATGTCTACCGGCTGGTGGTGATGAGGTCAGCGAACGCGGCGGCGGCCGCGGCGCCCATGCCGGGTAGCAGGTGTTGGTAGGTGTGCATCGTGAACCCGGGGTGGGCGTGGCCGAGTCGTTCGGAGACGACCTTGATCGGGACACCGGCGGCGACGAGCAGCGACGCGTGGGTGTGGCGCAGGTCGTGGAACCGGATCCGTGGAAGGTCGGTCTTGGCGACGGTGCGGTTGAACAGCTGGCTGATCGATTCGGGTGACACCGCGATGTGGCGCTGGTTGAGGAACATCGCTGTCGCCGGGTGGATCTGTGCGCCCTCTTCGACAAGGCGTTGTCGCCAGTGTTTGAGCACGTCGAGCGTGCCGGTGTCGAGGTCGACGCGGCGCCGGCTCGTTCTCGTCTTCACGGGGGCTTCGATGGTGCGGCCGCCGGTCACTTGGCGGGTGCGAGCGATTGACACGGTGGCGGCGTGGGTGTCGAGGTCGCCCCAGTTGAGGCCGGCGAGCTCACCGCGGCGGAGTCCGGTGTGGGCGACGAGGTGCAGCGCCGGGAACAGTCGATGGCGCCTGACGATGTCGAGGTAGCTGGCGAGCTGGGATGCAGTCCAGATGGCGGGGATGGTGGAGCGGGTGTCGGGCCTCGGTGGCCGTGCCCGGTGGGCGGGGTTGGTGTCGAGGAGTTCTCGGTCGATGGCGAGGTCGAGCGCGTTGGCGAGTACCCGGTGGACTTCGAGCACGGTCTTGCGTGACAGGGCCTGCCCGTTCTTGCCGCCACGAACGGAGAGGTCGGTGTAGGTGGCGTCGAGGTCGGCGGGTCGGAGCCGGTCGAGTCGCTGCTGGCCGATGCGGGGGTTGATGTAGCGGTCGATCATCCACCGGTACCGGTTCCGGGTCGGATGGGTCAGGTCGCCTTTCGAGGGGAGCCACACGTCGGTGAGGAACCCGGCCACCGTCGAGGGACACGCGGCGGCTGGTCGGGCGGCGTCGATGCGGCTACGGATCGCTTCGGCATCGGATCGTGATGTGCCGGCGGGGTGCCAGCGTCGGCGTTCGCTGCCGCTGATGGGGTCGTGGCCGGTGTAGGCGACGACGTAGAAGCGGTGGTTGCGGTGCACGATGTAGGACATCGCCACCCATCGGCTCGTCGGGTCGCCAACCCGAAGAGGATGCTCGCCGGGCTTGGCTGGCAGACTGGGTTGGTGTCGGAGCCTGTGCGCAATCGCTGCCGTCCTGCGGAGTTGACCGAGGGTGATGTCGCTGCGGCCATCGAGCGTATTCGAGCGAGTGATGGCGACGTTGCGGCTGAGGCGGAGCATGTCGTTGATTCGTTGACGTGGGGCGAGGGTCCGGGCGTGATCCGTCAGTCGGGGCTGCAGGAGTGGCTCTGGTACGTGGTGCCGACGAAGTATCTGACTGATGAGGTCGGCTACATGGGTCGGTTCGCCGAAACGGCAGCCGTGCTCTTCGATGAGCTCGGACTCGACGGGTATGCGGCGATCTGTCGGTCGGAGGAGACCGCCAAGGTCCATGAGGCGTTCGACCGATCGGATGCGGCCGGCCGGTCGGCGCTGAGGAAGGCGATCGAGCGATCCGGTATCGACCCGCCTGATCTCGACGACTTCGCGTGGTCGTCGGTGATGCGGTCCGAAGATGCTCAGGCCCGGTCAGCGGTCGAGACCGCGTTGGAGGACGCGATAAACACCGGGGAGATGACGGTCGGGGCCAAGGGTTGGCGTGGCGTTCAGGCGCGGGTGTGCGCCGCCGTCCTCGAGGGCGACCACCCGGTGATCCCCGGTCAGTCGTGGCGCACGGCGATCGTGACCGAGCGCATCGAAGCGTGGGTGTCTGCTGCCGAGCGCCGCAGCCCCAAGCTCTTCGAGGCTCGAGCACAGATCGCGTACCGGCTTCTGCATCCCGTTGAGCAACCCCCTGAGGCGGACGCAGCGGTTCGCCCGTTGGTGTGGCTGTTGGAGCGGTGGGGTGATGAGCAGCCGTTGACCCAGGCCGGCTACTGAAGCCTGCCTTCGTCCAGTCGCTCCAGGCCGACCGCCCGTGGCAGGACCCGTTGCCGCTCGATCGGCCGGTCAAGAACGAACTCGATGACCGGGTGCTACTCGACCTTCGAGAGTGGCTGCAACGAATCGGCGCGGTCCGCAAACACAAGGCGAGCCTGCGCAGAACACCGTTCGGCCGGGAGATCGCCACCGATCCTGCGGGAGCCTGGCGGGCGTTGACCAGGAAGCTCGTGGGCGGCGACGAGTGGGAGAGATTCGTCGCCGAGACCGGCCTGCTCTTCTTCCTCGCCCAGACCGAACCGATCTCGGACAACGCGGCACCGGTCTTCATCCGCAACTGCGCAATCGAGATGGGCTGGCAGATCACCCGCGACGGAATCAGCGGACCCCCGCCGCTGCGCGACGTGTCCTGGACCTTCATCGACGCCCGACATGTCTGGGACGCCTGGGCACTCACCGTGACGTCCGGCGACTGGGGCAACCGCCGGATCTCGCTCACCGATGCCGGTCAGGCAGCAGCACTCGGCTACCTGCGTCATGTTGCTGCCGGTCCGAATGACACGCCATGGTGAGCAAGAACCGTGGCAGCCGGCTCGATTCGGTGCCGAGGTTTGGAAGGAACGGTTCAGGCGGGAGTGGTCGTTGTGGGATCTCTGGTATTGCATCGTGATCGAACTCGACCACGACGACGATCCCGACGGTCTCCGGGAGGTCTTCATCGATACGACCCGATCACCCGGGTACGGGTCGGGACGTGACGGCGAGGCGAAGCTCAACCATCTCGACGATCTCATACAGCGTCTGGCCGAGGTCAACCGTCGAGACCTTCCCGGCCCCGACGACTTCGCCGACACACGTGTCGTCAAGCGCGCTCGGGACCAGGTCGCCGGCCGGGTGCCGATCGGAATGGCGCGTCGAGACCGAACCGATGCCCAACACGCCCCGAATCCGGTTCGCAGCAGGGGCCCGTTTCGGTTGGGACGCCTTCCCGTGTGACCCGGCCCGCTTCTACGAACGCCTGCGACCGGTTGCCGATGGCAAGAGCCATGTGAACAAGTACACGAGTGAGCGGAGAGAGCTGTTGGTGGTCGGACGGACGCTCAGCCGACGGCGACGTTGAGTTGGTCGAGGCCGCGCAGCGTGAGTCGGTCTCGCCAGGCGGGTTCGGTGTCGAGGAGTTCGATCGTGTTGAAGCGGTTCAGGAGCTTGTTGAGAACGGCTTGGCCTTCCATGCGGGCGAGGTTCGCGCCGAGGCAGTAGTGGATGCCGGTGGCAAAGCTCATGAGCGGTATCTGGCTGCGGGTGATGTCGAATTCGTTCGGATGGTCGATCTTCGACGGGTCGCGGTTCGCGGCGGCGAGAAGAGTGATGACTGCGTCGCCCTCCCTGATCGTGTGGGAATGGAGCTGGACGTCTTCGAAGGCAACCCTGAGGTCGAGTTGCACCGGTGACTCGAATCTCAGGACCTCATCGATGGCCGACGGGATGAGTTCGGGGTCTTGCCGGAGTTTGGCGAGCTGGTCGGGTCGACGAAGCAGGGTGTTGACGGTGTTGCCGATGAGATTGGTCGTGGTCTCGAACCCTGCGGCGAAGATGAGGATCGCGGTCGCGATGAGCTCCGATTGAGACAGCCGGTCGCCGCCATCGCGGAGTTCGATGAGGGCGCTGAGGAGATCGTCGCCGGGGTCCTCCTGACGGCGAGCGATGAGGTCGGTGAAGTAGTCGGCTTGTTGCTGTCCTGCTGCGTTGGCGGTAACCATCTCTTCTTCGGTGACGTCGGGCTCGATCGACTTCGCCGCGGCGAGGGTGAGCGGGCGAAAGGCGTCGCGTTCGTCCTCGGGCACGCCGAGAAGTTCGCCTATCACGCGTACCGGCAGCGGGAACGCAAGGGTGTCCATGAGATCGACTTCGCCGGCTTCGGCGATGGCATCGAGGATGTCGTCGCACATTGTCTCGACGTTGTCGCGTAGGCGTTCGACGCGGCGAGGAGTGAACTCGCGAGCGACGAGCCCTCGCAGTCTCGTATGGTCCGGCGGGTTGAGCAGCAGCATGCTGTCGCGTGCGAACTTCAGGCGACTGCGGGGAGCACCGCCCGGGAGCAACGTCATGGGCTTGTCGGGGTCGCTCTTGCCGAAGCGTGGGTCTCGGAGCACGTTGTGGCAGTCGTCGTACCGGGCGAGAAACCAGATGTCGGCGAGTTCACTCCGGGCGATGGGCGCTTGTTCTTGGAGTTGGGCGTACAGCGGGTAGGGGTTTCTACGCCCCTCCGGCGTGGTCATGATCTCGAGGATGAGTTCGTCGGGCGTGCTCACGGTCGGGTGTCCTTTTCGATAGGGGGTTGGTCGATGAGGGCTGCGAGTTGGTCGAGTTGGACGGCGATGAACAGCGCGGTGGATTCGACGAAGAGACCTTCGGGGCTTGTGCCGGTGCACTCGATGTAGAGCTTTCGGCCGTCCCGTCGGTTCAGGCGAGCTCTGAATTCGAGCGGTGTGGCGAGTGGGCACGGCGCCCGGTATCTCAGGGTGAGCTCGCCGGTGAATGCCATGGTGCCGATGATCGGCAGAAGCCCACCGATGGTCTCGTCGACGCAGGCCGCGACGATGCCGCCGTGCCCACGCCCGGGGGCGCCTTCCCATCCGGGGCCAAGAACGATCGTGCCCACTGCCTCGTCACCGTCACGGCTGATCCGGAGACCCATGCCGAGCGGGTTCGCCGATCCCGACACCGGCGAGTCGTGGAACAGATCGACGAACGCGCCGTCCTCGACGGCCTGTCCCAGTGAGCCGCTGTCCAGCGCGGCCGCGAAGCGCGGACTGGCCATCATCTCGTCGAGACGACCTCTCGCGGGCTGCGCCTCGATCTGGGAAGAGAGTTCGTCGGCGGCTGCAGCGATCCGGTGCAGGTCCGAGATGTCCACGCGGTGCGACACGATGGCATGAGAGAGACGCCGCATGGCGGCTGCGGCTCCGATGCGGGCGGGGAGATCGGGATGATCGTCGGCGGAGGCATCCAGAGAAGAGGCGGTCATGGGCGCTCGGCTTTCGTGTCGGGGCTGAGGCCGGAAAGGAATTCGAGGACTGCATCGACGAAGTGGTCGTTCTGGTCGCCGGCGACCATGTGACCGGCGTCCGCGACGTCGACGAACCGCGAGCCCGGAACGATGTCGACGAACTCGCGTACGGCTTCGGGCGAAACCATGTCGCTTTGTGCGCCCCGCACGACCAGGGTCGGGACCCGCACCCGGGCAGCGGCGTCGAGCAGCATCGCTCGGATCGCGTCGCTCCGTTCGGTCCCTTCCTGTGAGCTGAGGATCTCGTCGGCTCGACCTTCGAGGAATCTGATGTCCCAATGCCAACGCCAGCGATCGTCCGGTCCATGGCGCAGGACCTGGCGCAGCCCGTCGGGGGAGTCTGGTTTGGGACGACCGGTGTAGTCGGCGATGACCTGCGAGGCGTCATCAAGGGTGTCGAAGCCTTCGGGATGCGCGGCCATGAACCCGACGATGCGTTTCACGCCGTCGAGTTCCATGCGCGGCGTCACGTCGACGAGTACCAACGCGCGGTAGAGCTGGGTGACTGAGCGTCCCTGAGCGATCAGGGCTGACATTCCGCCGAGCGATGCACCCACTACCACGGGAGGGCGGGAGAACCGGTCGATCAGTGCTTCGACGTCGTCGCCGAAGTGGTCCCAGTCATAGGAAGACTCAACGGGCCAGTCACTGTCACCGTGACCGCGGTGATCCACAGTCACGGCGTGCCAGCCGGCGCGGACGACCGCGCGGGCGGCCTCGTCCCAGGCCCGGCGGCTCTGACCGGCCCCGTGCAGAAACACCACCGGAGGGTCGTCAGGGTCGCCCCACAAATCAGCGGCCAGTTCGAGGCCGCCGCCGCTCAGCCGGATGGGTTCAGGGGTCATGACACCAGCTCCGGTTCAGGTGGGTCGACAGAGCTGAGCTCGGGATCCTGGTGGACAGCGCCTTCGATGTTGATCTGGGGGGTGAGCCGATCGAGCCACGACGGGTACCACCAGTTGGCTTTGCCCATCAGTTCCATCGTGGCGGGCACGAGAAGGGATCTGACCAGGGTGGCGTCGAAGAAGATGGCGGTCGCCAGGCCGATGCCGAACAGCTTCGTGGTGCGATCCTCAGCGAGGGCTGCCGATCCGAAGACGGCGACCATGATCGCGGCTGCGGCAGTGATGACCCGTGCGGTGGCGGCGAGGCCGTCGGCAACGGCGGTGGCGTTGTCGCCGCTGCGAACATACTCCTCACGGATCCGCGACAGGAGGAAGACTTCGTAGTCCATCGAGAGCCCGAACAGCACCGCGAACAACAGCATCGGGATGAACGACTGGATCGGGCCGGTGGCGTCGAGACCGATCAGATCCTTGCCCCACCCCCACTGGAAGATCGCGACCATCACTCCATAGGCGGCGCCGATCGACAGCAGGTTCATGACTGCGGCTTTGATGGGGATGACGATCGATCGAAACACCACCATCAACAACAGGAACGACAGGCCGATCACGGCGGCGATGAACACCGGCAGCCGGTCGGCGAGTGTCGTGCCGAGGTCCTCGAAGACGGCGGTCACCCCACCTACGTGGACCACCAAGCCGCTGCTGTCGATGCTGGGGATGACCCCAGAGCGCAACCGGTCGAGCAGTTCGCGGGTGGCTTCGTCCTGGGGCGATGTCGTCGGGAACACCGACGCGATCGCGGTGTCGCCGGCCGCGTTCACGGTGATCGGCGACACGGCAGCGACGCCACGCTCAGCCGCGATGGCATCCATCGTCGTTTCGAGCGGTGTCAGATCTCCGCCGGCGGGAAGTTCCGCAGCAACGAGGAACGGCCCGTTGAATCCGGGACCGAACCCCTCGGCAAGCAGGTCATAGGCCCGCCGCGAGGTTTGGGAGATCGGGTCGCTGCCCGCGTCGGCGCTGCCGAGCCGCATCGAGAAGACCGGAATCGTCAACGCGACAAGCAGCAGCGTGCCCACGATGGCGAATGGCCAGGGGCGGTGCTGAACCATCCGGCTCCATCGGAACCATCCCGAGTTTCGATGCGCGGACTCGTCCCGATGCAGCCCCGGGACGCGCCACGAGTCGATTCGGTGCGCGACCAGCCCCAGCGTGGCCGGAACCAGGGTGAGCGTTGCGGCGAGTACCACGACAACGGCGACGCCGACTCCGACCGCGAGGGCTTGCACGATCGGAACTCGCATCAACAACATTCCCGAGAGTGAGATCACGACGGTCAGCCCGGCGAACACGACGGCACGCCCGGACGTGTCCATGGCTCGACCGACTGCGTCGCCCACGGCGAGGCCTTCATGCAGAGCGGCGCGGAAGCGGGAGACGATGAAGAGGGCGTAGTCGATCCCGACGCCGAGACCGACCAGAGTCGCGAGCCGAGGACCGAAGTCGGAGAGCTCCATGGCGTTGGCCAACACGTCGAGGATCGACAGCGCGACACCGAGTGAGAACAGCGCTGTGATCAGCGGCAGGCCCATGGCGACGACCGACCCGAACGACACCAACAACACGATGACCGCGACCGCAAGACCGATTCGTTCCGAGCGACCGCCCGGCCCCTCGATCTCACTGAACTGGATCGCCCGTCCCCCCGCCTCGACCTGCAGCCCGTCGCGGTTTGCGTCGGCGACCAGAGCCTTGAGGTCGTCGATCACCTCGTCGGGAAGTTCGGTGCCGCGTTGATCGAACTGAACCGTCGCGAAGCCCACGGTGGCCTGCTGAGAGATCGTCCTGCTGTCGGTGGCGTAGGGGTCGCTGACCGAGTCGACATGATCCAGCAGTGCGAGAGCGGCGATCAGCGCGCCTACCTGCTGGGTGACGTCGGGCGCGCGAACATCCGCAGCGGCAAACACGATGTCGGTTGTGTCGCCGGAACGCTGGGGAAATCGATCCTCCAACAGATCGAACGCTTGCTGGGACTCGGCGCCGGGTACTTCGAACACCAAGCTCGTCTCGCCGCCCACGCTTCGCCCCAGAACGACCGCGACGATCAACACTGCGACCCACGTTCCGATCACGAGCCAGCGATGACGCGCGCACCACCGTCCAAGCCGGTTCATTCCTCGGATTCCAGGCCGTGGAGCACGAGATCCATCACCGACGCTGCGACCTCGGTGGCATCGAAGGCCGGGACCTCGTCTCGGGCATCGATGATGTGGTGGAGGCCGCTGATGATCACCGCCCCGTAGAGAACCGATGTGGCGACGTCGACATCGACTGACCTGAGGTGACGATCGGCCGCCCCATCGGCAAGCAGTTTTGCGACGGGCCGATGAAAGGCCGATTGCACGGCCTCTGCGATGTGGGGAAGACGATCGATCCGACCAAGTTCGGCCAACAGGACCTGGCAGGTCGCGGGGTCGTTCGCCATCGCGGTGAGCTGCGCCGCGACCAAGTCGCCCAGACGCTCCTTGGCGGTTCGTTCGGTTGCGATCGCCTCGGCAGCAGCGGCCGCGGTGCGGTCGAGCCAGTCTTCGAGAAGAAACGTGAGGACCTGCTCCTTCCCTTCGAAGTAGTAGTACAGCGTCGAGGTCGGAACGCCGGTGACCTCGCGCAGCGCTTCCATCGTTGTTCCGTCGAATCCCCGTTCGGCGAAGACCGCTGCCGCGCCTCGCATACTCGTTCGCATGTCATCGGAAATCGGTCGCATCACATCACCTCGTCGTTTGTGGTCTGTTTGGTGGGGCCACGCTCGCGGTCGACGAATGCCGACGCGCGAAGGGGGCGTTCCTCGAGAAGGAACGAAATCGCCAGCGCCAACAGCGCGACCGGCACGGCCGCGAGGAAGACTTCGCCGATCGTGTCAGCGAGCGCGGCACGCACATCGGCCCGCAGCGCAGGATTGAGCGCCTCTATCTGCTCGGGACTGTTGGCGAGTCGTCGAGCGCTGAGACCAGAAGGCAGACCGCCCGAGGCAACAGCCTCGAGACGTGGTCCGAGTCGGGACGCGAGGATCGTGCCGAAGATGGCCACACCGATCGACGCACCGAACGAACGCGAGAACGAGACCAGCGATGTCGTCACCCCGAGATCTCGAAAATCGACCGCGTTCTGGCTGGCCATGGACGTGATCGGCATGACCGTGCCCATCCCCGCACCGAGCAACGCCATCAGTGCACCGACCTGCCACCCGGAGGTTGCGGCGTCGAGGCGGCTGAGGGCCGCGACCACTGCGACAATGGCCGACGTGCCGACGATGAGGTAGCGCTTGTAGAGCCCGGTGCGGGACATGGCCCGGCCGGCCACGATGGACGCTGCGGTCACACCGCCCATCAAGGGGGCGAGGAGCAACCCCGAGTTCGTCGCGGACACGCCGGTGACGCCCTGCAGGAACAGAGGAAGAAACACGAGACCGCCGTACATCACAGCTCCCACGAGCAAAGCGATCACCACACTGACAGCAACCGGACTCTCGGCGAGCAGTCGAAGCGGCAACAACGGTGCCGGCACCCGTCGGCAGTGGATGGTGAAGAACCCGGCGAACAGCACGCCCACGACGAACATGCCGAGGATGGTGGAAGACGTCCAAGCGTACCGATCGCCACCCCACGCCGACACGAGTACCAGCGACGCGACGGACACCACCAACAGCGCCGCGCCGGCAAGGTCGAGCTTGGCCCCTTGGTCCTCCACGTCGTAGCGAAGGACCCGATCGGTGAGTATCAGTGCGACCGCACCCACCGGGACGTTCACGTAGAAGATCCAACGCCATGACGCGTTGTCGACGAAGAACCCGCCCAGCAGTGGACCCATCACTCCGGCGACTGCGAACACGGCGGTGAAGTAGCCCATGTAGCGGCCGCGTTCGCGCGGCGAGACGAGATCACCGATGATGACGAACGGCATGGACATGAGGCCGCCGCCGCCGAGACCCTGCACACCTCGAAACACGATCAGCTGCACCATCGACTGCGCCAGCCCCGACAGCACCGAGCCGATCAGGAACAACACGATCGCGGCCTGGAACGTGCGGCGGCGGCCGATGTGGTCGCTGATGCGTCCGTAGAGCGTGGTCCCGATCGTGGTCGTCAGCAGGTACGACAACACAACCCACGACAGCTGATCCACGTTGCCGAGATCGCCCACGATGGTCGGCAGCGCAGTCGCCACGATCGTCGAATCCACCGACGCGAGAAACATGCCCGCCATCAAGCCGCTGAAGGCGACCAGCACTCCCCGGTCGATGGCGCCCCCCGTCGGCGCGTCCGCCTCGGATCCGCTGATCACCATGAACGTCGGCCCCGGCGAGATCGGACGGTCACGCCGTGACCGGAATCGAAACGAAGCCACGGAGTATCGGGTTGTGCGTAGCCTCGGCCGGCCCGGTCGGCTGAAGTCGGAGTCCGTGGGCGAGTAGCGCCTCGAGCGCGGCGCGAGCCTCAAGTCGGGCGAGCTGAGCACCGAGGCAGTAGTGAATTCCGTGGCCCAGGGCCAGGTGCTCGGCGGTGTCGCGCTCGATCCGGTAGGCGTCCGGTTCCGAGAACACCGTGTCGTCCCGGTTCGCAGCCGCAAAGAGCAGGAAGACGTTTGCTGCCGCGGGAAGGTGAACGCCGCCCAGCCTGCATGCTCGCGTTGTCTGACGGAAGAGGCCCTGCACCGGGCCGCCGTGGCGCAGACCTTCTTCGACCGCAGCGGTGGCCAGATCAGGTCGGTGTCGAAGCAGTTCGAACTGATCGGGATGATCCCACAGCGAATGCTGCAGGTTGCCCAACAGATTCGTGGTGGTCTCGTTGCCGGCGACGAGAAGCAGAATGCAGAACATCACCACCTCGATGATGGAGAGCTCTTCTCCCTCAGGAGTGGCCTGAGCGATCGCGCTGATCAGGTCGTCGCCCGGGGCTCGGCGGCGTTGGTCGGTGACGTTGGTGAAGAACTCGAACATCTCGGCGAGGTCGCCGCTCACCGCGTCGACATCGACCTGTGCCGCGAGCGAGCCGACGAGGGCGTCGGACCAGCGCCGAAAATCTGCCTGTCGGTCGGTGGGAATGCCGAGCACCTCGGCGATGAGTCGCACCGGAAGCGGCACCGCCAGATCGCGAACGAGATCGGCGTCGCCGCTTGCGATGCTCACAGCGAGTTCACCCACGAGGTCATCGGCAAGCGCTCGGGCTCGCGATTCCCATGAAGCGATCGACTTCTTGGTGAATGGGCGCGACACGATCCGGCGCAACAGCGTGTGGTCCGGCGGGTCGCTCGCAATCAGCACACGCGAGCCGAAGAGCCGATCGAGCCCGATCGCAGTGGCCCGACCCTCGCTGCCCGCCGGCCCGACCCGACCCGACATGAACGCCTCGTAGCCGCGTTCCGACGAATACAACGATGGATGATGAAGCCCCTCGATCACATCGCGGTGACGAGCCACCAACCAGGTGTCGTTGCGTTCGTCGTAGGCAACACCAGTATTGCGGAGGTCGGCGTACGCCGAATACGGATCGCTGATCACCAACGGTGAGAACAGGTCTGGCAGATCTGGATGGGGTTGCGTTTGCATCGACGGCAATTTCCTCGTGTGGAGTGGTGAATCCGGCGGTCAGTCGGTGCTGTCGGGGCGTCCGCTGACAGGTTCCGCAATCGTTTCCACGATCGCCGTCGTGCGGTTCTGCAGCCGATGAGAGAGGTCCCGGTGGAACCACTGGGCGATGCGCGAGGGCGATGCCGACACCAAGATGCGATGCGCACCGAAGTGTGACAGCGCCGAGTCCACGGCTGCGGTCACATCGGAGCCGCCGACCTCCCCGCTGACCCCCACCCCCAACAACTCGAGCCGAGTCGTGGTCTCGGTTAGGCGAGCGTCCGCTTGATCTCCGCAAGCGACGATGAAGACCTCGACGGGCGGATCGCTGTGTACGTAGGCATTGACTCGCTGCGCCAACCCCTCCTGAACGAGTTGATCCGTCGACACGACAAGAAGCTTGATCACCTTCGCCAGCCCTTCTGGATCCGTCATCGAGAACTCGGTATTGGAAACATATTACAAGTTACAGTTCCGAGTCCTCGCGAGCAAGCGCTGCTTCTCGGATCCTGAGCAACCGCGCCAAGACCGTCCCGATGCTCAACACGCCCCGCATACGGTTCGAAACGCTGGCCCAGTTCGGTTGGGACGTCTTCCCGTCGGATCCGGCCCGCTTCTACGAGCGTCTGCGACCGATCGCCGATGGCAAGAGCCATGTGAACAAGTACAAGAGCTTCGACGTTGTCGACCGGCTCGTGACGCGGCTCGCTGATCTCGACGGTCCGCGCCGCAAGCTCGTCGACCGGGTCAGCCTCTACCGTGCGTTTCACACCGCCGTGCTCGTGCTCGCCGACCGCACTGACGACAGCCACGGAAACGTCGGCGAGGCCCGGACCACCGCATGGGAAACGTACCTCGCGCTCGACTGGCGCGGTGCCGGCGTCGAGCCGGCCGCATACTGGCGCGACATCTGCGCCCTGCTGATCTGGGACCCTACGCCCTCGACTACAAGGCCGAGACGACTGGTTCACCCAGGTCCACGGTGACGAGATCGGACTCATCGCTCAGATTCTCCAGGAGCTCGAAGGCGAGCTGCGCGCGGCGATCCTCGACTGGGAGGCTGACCGTGCCTTCGAAGCCGTGGCGCACCTCTAGCTCGCAACCGGACACTCCGACGGCTTCGTCTATGCAGCGAGAGGGCTCGGTTCGCGATCGTGGCAGCCGATCGTCGTCATGGCCGAACACGCAATCGGATCAGGTGACCGGGAGACGGCGGGAGCGGTCTTCGATGCGGCTGACCAGCCGGGTTTCCACCAGAGCCTACTCGTCGACCACCGCGCCAGCCTCGGACTCAACGTATGACCGCTCTTGCGTTATCATCGCTTTGATGCGATGATGGCGGTGGCCGGGGTCGAGGCACACGACGAGATTGTCGCGTGGCTCGACTCGCTCACCGAAGCTGATTGGCAACGCGTGTCGGTGATCATCGATCGACTCGCTGAGTTGGGATCGCGGGCTCGGATGCCGTTGTCGAGGAGTCTCGGTGACGGACCGTTCGAGCTGCGGTTCACCCTCGGTTCGGCAGCACGGCGAATCACCTACCGGTTCACCAAGGACGGCCGGATCATCTTGCTGGCCGCGTTTCGCAAGCAACGCAACAACGAACCGACCGGGGTAGCTCGAGCCCGCACGGTCGCCGAGGAATGCGCGAAGCGCTTCCCCTACTAGAAGAGGAGAACGACGATGGCCAACTACTCCCGATGGGAAGACATCAAGAACCGCAAGGGCACCCCGTCGGCCGAGACACGCGCTGGGGCCGAGCAGGACCTCGACCTTGGTCAGCTGATCTACGACCTGCGCACCGAAGCCGGCCTTTCCCAGCGGGAGCTCGCCGAGCGGATGGGGACGACCCAGTCGGTGATCTCCCGACTCGAGGAAGGCGGCGGGGCACGCAACCGGGTCGATACCCTCGCCCGCGTGGCCAAGGCGCTTGATCGGCACCTGGTGCTCTCGTTTCCGGCCGAGGTCCCCGACACGCTCACCGATGCCGTCCAGGTCTCCTGAGACGGCGTCGAAAAGCTCACAGAAAACTCACGAACCAGTGGGAAACAGCGGGGAACAGCGGGGAACACCGGGCACGACCGCCGGGGCTCGAGACCGCTCCTGAGCTGGGCAAACGCCCGAGTCGGCTGGTCAGGCGGTAGTTGCCCGAAGTAGTCCCAGCGTGCTCATAACCCGAAGGTCGCAGGTTCAAATCCTGCCCCCGCCACCACAAAAGCCCTGGTCACAGCGTTGCTGCGATCAGGGCTTTGTCGTTCACAGGCCATTCTTCTAACGGATCTTCTAACGGATGGTCCGGCACAGGGTGGTACTTCTCGCTCGAAACGTGGGTAAAAGCCCCAACCTGTCACCCTCGCTTCCTAGAGTCGGTTGCATGGGAAGCGACGGTGACGAAGCGGCAAGCCGGCCTACGGGGGGTCACGACCCTCGTGTGCTGGCCGAGGAGCTCGCTACCAAGCTCGCTTCGAGGGCCCGCCACGTCTGCATGCTCATCGGGGCGGGTGCGAGCTGCGCCGCGGGCTTACCGACACTCGCCCGGCTGGAAGAACAGGTCCTCGAGAGAATCGACTTGAGCCTCCGGGACTCGCTCGTTGGCCAGCTTGATGGACGGAACCTTGAGGCTGCTCTGAGCCGGATCCGGCGGGTGTCCGGTCTTCTTGAGCCTGGCGAGAATGTCGGAGGTCTCACGGGGGAATCGGCTGCCGAGCTGGACAGCGGTATTTGCGAGGCGATCATGGGAGTGATCGAGACCGCTGACGCCGACCTTGGTCCCTTCGAACGCCTCGCATCCTGGGCTGGTCGGATGGACTATCAGCGCCCGCTCGAGCTGTTCACGGTCAACTACGACCTACTCATCGAGAAGGGGCTTGAGGCCGTCGGCGTCCCATACTTTGACGGCTTCATCGGAACCCATAGAGCACCCCTCATGGCCGAGCTTGTCGAACCACGCGACGCTCCGGAGCGCTGGGCGTTGCCCGCGGGATTCGCACGGGTCTGGAAGCTGCATGGTTCGACGAACTGGCGCGTGCTCGGCGATTCGTCCTCGACGATCGTGCGCGTTGGTCGGGGCGACGACGAAGGCTCCGTGGCAATCTACCCATCCGACGAGAAGTACGAGGAGTCTAGGCGTGTGCCATTCGTGGTCCTGATGGACCGCTTCAGGCGAGCACTCGTGGAACCAGAGACCATCACGATCACGTCGGGTTTCTCGTTTGGTGACGATCACCTGAACGAGATGCTCTTCGATGCGGCGGACCGTCACCCGAGATCCGAAGTGCTAGCTCTCTGCTTTGACGAGATCCCAGACAGCGTTGCGCATCGGGCAAGCAGAACGCGCAACTTGGTTGCGCTCGGGCGGACCGAAGCAATTGTCAACGGGCGTCGCGCACCGTGGAGCTTCGACGCAGAGATTCCGGGTATCTACGAAGCTGGGGAGTTCCTCCTGGGCGACTTCGGGCACCTCACGTCGTTCTTGGCCCGACAGGTTGGGTCGTCCGATGAAGTCGACTGACGGGACGCGCATCGGGCGCGTTCGGCAGGTTCTTGGTTCCACAGTGACCGTCGAGCTCTCACCTGAACTAGCGGGAACCGCTCCGTTGTGGCGCGGGCGTGTAGTCCCAGTCGGTCAGGTTGGTTCTATCGTTCGGATTCCCCAGGGCTCGATCACCCTCCTCGGGTCAGTTGTCCTCGTAGGCATCTCAGAGCTTTCTCCACCGCTTGCGCCAGCTCACAGCATTGAGCAGGGGAAGCGGTGGCTCCAGGTCCAGCTGCTTGGGGAGGTGGACGGGCTTGGCAGCTTCCACCGTGGAGTGAGTATCTATCCAGGTCTAGATGACGAGGTGCACTTCTCCACGAGTGACGACCTCGCCTCCGTTTACCCCCCGGCTGGCGCGGAACGCGTCTCAGTGGGGGTCCTCGCTGCGGCGCCCGATGTACCGTTGACATTGGATGCCTCAAGGTTGGTTACGCGCCACAGCGCCGTTGTCGGCTCGACAGGATCCGGGAAGACCAGCGCCGTGGCCACGCTCCTTCAGAGGTTCGAGGCTGACTGGCCGTCGGCCAACATCGTCGTTGTCGATCCGCATGGTGAGTACGCCTCGGCAGTAGGTGATGCGGGTTCGGTCCTGTCAGTTGGCTCCGATCTGGCGACCCAGCTTCAGATCCCCTACTGGGCCCTCCCGGCGTCGCGCCTTCTCTCAGTGCTCTGCGGTGTCGAGAGCCGGACGGTCGCCGACCGGTTCGCCGAGCTCGTCGTCGAAGCACGGCGTGAGTTCGCGATCGCTGCCGAGTGGCTTGACATGGAGGCCGAGTCCATCACGGCCGACACGCCGATTCCCTACGATCTTCGAGCAGTCTGGTACCGGCTTGACTACGACAATCGTGCGACCATTCGGGATAGGGCAACGGGTGATCTGGCTCTAGTGGACAGCGGAGACGCGGCGGCGCTCGTCGCTGCGACCTTCGAACCCCACGCGCTCGGCAACGCAGCCCCGTTCAAGGGGGCGACATTCGGCCACTACAACCCGGCACCGGACAGACTCCGGCTTCGCCTGACCGACTCTCGCTTCGACTTCTTCCTCGCAATTCCTGACCCTACTGAGCCGGATTCTCTGCCCGGCTTGGCAGCGCGGTGGCTTGGCGCGCACCGCCCGGTGTCAGTGCTCGACTTCAGTGGCGTGCCGTTTGAGGTCGCCGACGTAGCGATCGGGCTCGTCCTCGATCTGCTATTCGAACTCGGGGTACGTAGTACAGGAAGCGGCATCGGGCGCCCACGGCCGGTCCTTTTCGTGCTTGAGGAGGCGCACCGCTACCTCAGAGGTGGACTAGCCCAAGCGGCTGCGGATCGCATCGCGCGCGAGGGGCGCAAGTACGGCATCGGGTTGATGATGGTCAGCCAGCGCCCCTCTGAGTTGCCCGAGACATCCCTTGCGCAGTGCGGAACGATCATCGCGCTCCGGCTTACGAACGGCGCCGACCAATCCGCAGTCCGAGCAGCATTGCCAGACGCAGTCGCAGGGCTCGCTGGCGTGCTCCCATCTCTCAGGACTGGCGAAGCGCTCGTATCGGGAGAGGCAGTTATCCTGCCAACGAGAGTTCAGATTCACCGCCCGAATCCTCAGCCGCAGGCTGGTGACCCAAACCTCGACTCCTGGCGGTCGGTGCCGTCAGGGAGTGTCGAACTCGCAGATTCAATTGATGGATGGCGCCGTGGTACTGCGCCGGGCGAAGGGAGAAAGCCTTGATCGAGTGGATACCGACACCGGAGTCGTCGCGCACGGACGCGATCGCTTACCTGCCCGAGGAGGACTCGATCTTGGTGCGGTTCCCTGACGGAGCTGAGTGGCGTTACGACAGCTGCCCAGCGAACGTGTGGGAGGAGTTCGCATATCCGGTGACATCGAAGGGCGCATACATCCGCGAACAGCTCGACCAGCATCCGAATGGGCCGTTCGCTTCCTGAAAGCCGACGGCCCATTCGGATGCGCCTGCAGCGACCCGGGCCGCCAGGCTGCCGCACGTCCACCAGCGACACGGCGGTGGCTACTTCGGGAACCCCGATCTCTCGGCGGCTCGACGTAGGCGAACCGCTAGCTGGTTGATCGCCTGGGTACGAGCGTCGTTCTCGGGTGTCTGGTCGTCAGACCAGTAGATCGAGTGGTGACCCCCAAGCGCCCGGCCCCGCGATCCCTTCACTTCTGGCCATCCGGCGTCAGGTGCAACGCCGAAGGAATCATCAGGCAAAATGGGAGTTCCGCGTCCTTGACGTCCGAGGATCTGAAGTGCGACCACGTCGGTGCCTTCAACTCGGATGTTCAACGAGAGTTGCGCGTCAGCTGCACCGTCGTCGATCAGGCGGCGTGAGCTGTGGCCGGTAGGGCTTACGAGCAGCGGGATCTGGTTCTTCGCCAGCTCGCGAATCGTGACTGAAGGCTGTGCGTAGAACGGGCTGCTCTCCTCAACGATCAGTCGCAACTTCCATGCGTAGAGACGCTTCTCCTTGATGCGTGGGCCCACCTCGTGCCCTCCGGGTCCGATCACGGCATCTAGTCCCGATCCGAGCCGTTCGAGCTGAGCGGCAAACGAATGCCCCTCCCTCCCGCTGTCGGTGATCGCTCCGAACTCAAGGTCGACCGCCCCGGCTCGCTCGAAGCCGAACAAGGTCGCCTCGAACAGAATCAGGTGTGCAGGGAACATCCAGAGCGTGATCCGTATCCCGCCGTCTCCGACGGAGATCTGGCTGATGTCGCGGTAGCCCGCGAGCACCGATGCGGCTGAGCGAGCTATCCGTTCTCCGGCAGGCGTGAGAACGACGCGGCCCTGGTGGATCTCATGGAGGCGTCCCTGCCGCGTCCTCTTTTGCAGCCTTTCCAGGAGGTGGGAGAGGCTGCTTCGCTCGATTGACAGCTCATCGGCGGCACCTGCGAGACTCTTGTGCCTGCGGATTGCGTCGAGAGCAGCCAGCTGGTCATAGGTGGGCCGAGGCGGTTTGTCGTCCACGTGTAGATGATAGGGCCACCAACGGGGATTGTCGCTGGCGTCAACATCGGCGCGTCGCAGTGGCGGAAGCCACACAAACCTCGCGAGAATAACTGTATGGAACCATCCGACCCTCGTGGTGGATGGCTCAAGGGTTCGCCCGGGTCACCCACCGTCTCTCCCCGATTGAGAGCGCCGGGCTGATGGCAGCCGGCCGGGACTCGAACCGTTCCCCGGCCATGTTCGAGGGCGCGCGCGCGGCTGCCGTGCTCATCGTCATCGAGGCAACGCTGGGCCTCGGGCTCGCCTCCATTGGTCGAGGGCAGTTCGTGCCGCTCCTGGTCGGCCTGCTATTCGTGGTCCGTCTGGATGCCGCTGTCGTGCATCGTGGCCAGCTCCGCGAGCGTGCCCGGCCAAGAGGCCGCGAACGTCCTTACCTTCACGGGGTGAGAGTCGCTCGGCTTGCAAGCTCGATCACATTCGAGCTGTGCGCAGCATTTGGAGCGGGCGTCCTGTCCGTGGTCTGGGCGCGGGGTAACGACTCAGCCTGGATCTACTCTCTCCTCGCCGGTTCAGCCATGCTGTTTCTCGTGGCCCATGCCTGCGTTGCTGAGGCCCTCAGCAGGCTTCGGTTTGCCCCTTGGGTTGACCGCCGACATGTTCGAGGCCGAAGCATCCGGACCCATGTCGACCGACTGCTCCGAAGGACCGGGCGCGTATCGGTGGCCGTGGCAACCGTCGTCATGCTGGCGGGGATCGTCTTCGCAACGAGCGGTGGGATCGGTGATCGCGACGAAACCGCCACCGATGACGGTGGCATCGAAGCGGAGCAATCGGGCGACCTCCCCGCTCCCGCGGATGCCGATCTCCAGACTCGTGACGCTGGGGTTGCGGGCCAAGGTGGCGAAGCGGCTACTCCCGAACCGCCGGGGACAGTCGATGGGGCGTCCTCCGAGCCGCCGACGAGGGCGGTTCACGCCGAGCCGTGGTGCACCGCCGAAACCTATGACGATTGCTGTGCTGGGATCGGCGCGCATCTGTCGAGTGGGGCCCTGGTACAACCCGGGACCTTGCCCGACGGGACGGTTGACGCTGACATGAACTTCGCCTTCTTCGTCCAGGCTGGCGCGATCGAAGGTGGCTGTGCCACCTCCGTGGTGTCGATCCTTGCGGACGGGACTCGGATCCAGCCATACGCCGATCCCACTGGACCATCGGCCTACCTTGTCGAGTCCCCCTTCTGCGGCGCACCCTCCGTTGTTCTGCGACCCCGAGTGGCCACCCTGTCAACGCTGCTGGCGAGGGCCTCCGCCGGGAGTTGCGCTCGGCAGTGCGACCAGGATCATCCCATTACGGGTGACTTTCAGGTCATGGTCGTTGACGGAAACGCATCGCTGTCGATCCGGCGCGAGCCCAACGCTGACCCGATTCTGCTTCCGCCGGCTGTCACGGCTGCATGGATCGATCTGCTGGCAGAGGATGGCCAGATTCGGTGGCCGAAAGGCCAAGATCATGTTGATGGCGTCGTCGTCTACGAGTTCGCTGAAGCGTCGGCCACGATCTCCACGGCTGTTGAGCTGAATCTGTCGTCAGGGCAGGCGGACGTGCGGGACAGCGGCCCGAGCGTGTTCGAGGCGATCTCCCCCTCGTACGCCCAGCAGGTTCTCAGCTCTGTCTGCGTGTAGACGGATCCTGCTGACCTCGTGAGGTTCGGTTCAACTCGTCCACGAACGACCGAGAGCGTTTGTTCGCTCACTTGCCAAACACGGCAGCGCCGAACGTCGCGGCGGCCTGAGCCTGCATGCCGGGCATGACGTGCTGGTAGACGGTCATGGTGAAGGCGATGCTGCTGTGGCCGAGGCGTTCGCTCACGACTTTGGGGTGGACCTTCTGCTGAAGCAGGATCGTGGCGTGGGTGTGGCGAAGGTCGTGCAGCCGGATCGTCGGTAGCTCGGACCGGTCCATGAATCGCTGGAACGTCTGGCTGATGAGGTCGGGATGGACCGGCGAGCCGTTGGGTCGGGCGAACACGAAGCCGTCGTCGTGTCGCTGACCGGTAGCCATTCGCTCTTCGAGCTGACTGCGACGATGGTGCCGCAGCATGGCGATGGTCTGTTCGTCGAGGTCGATGGTGCGACGGCTCGACGCGGTCTTGAGGTCGTCCTCGATCAGCTCGTACTCGACCGACACAACCTGCTGGTTCACGGTGAGCCGTGCCGAGTCGAGGTCGACGTTGCGCCAGCGCAGTCCGGCGAGCTCACCCCGGCGCATCCCGGTGGTCGCGGCGAGGAAGTACAGCGGGTACAGGTCGTGGCCGTCGATCTCAAAGAGGAAGGCTCGGAGCTGATCGCTGGTCCACACGTTCATCGATCGGCCGCTACGACTGATCGACGGCGGGTCGGCAATGTCGGCCACGTTGCGGAACACCGTGCCCTTGCGTGTGGCGTCGGACAGCGCGCTCTGGATGGTGGCGTGGACGTTGCGCACCGACTTGGCCGACAGGCCGCCACCGCTGCCGTTTCGCTTGCCCTCGGTGAGCAGCTTCACGTACAGCTCGTCGAGGTCCTCGGGCTGGAGCTTCTGGAGCGGGATCAGCCCGATGTAGGGGTTGATGTGGAGCCGGATGTTGCTCTCGTACGCGGCGGCCGTCGACGGCTTCACTCGGGTCCGTTTCGACGGCAGCCAGCGTTCGAGTAGGTAGTCGCCGAGGGAGATCTTGTCGGGCGATCGGTAGTCGCCGTCGTGCATCCGCTTGACGAGATCGCCGAGGATCTTCTCGGCGCCCTTCTTGGTGTCGCCTGCGCTGTGCCACCGGTGCCGAGGCTTGCCGGTCGCTGGGTCGATCCCCTCGTAGACGACGGCGTAGTAGCGGTTGCCCTTCTTGGCGATGTGGCCCCTCATGTGTTCCCGCCCTTCTTCTTGCCCGTGTCAGCTCGTGTCGGATCGTCCGCAGTGGCTGGGACGTCGTCGAGCTCGTCGAGGAGGTCGGTGAGTCCGGCGAGGACCTCCTTCGCCCGTTCGATGTCGCCGAACATCTCGCCCAGGCGAATCCGGGCTCTGCCCTTGACGAAGGTGTCGATGCCGTCGTGCACGTCCTCGACCTCGCGGCCGAGATCCTCCATCCGGCCGTCGTCGTAGATCCGCATGCGGCCAGGAGAGATCGACCAGAGTCGCAGTGCTTCCTCCCACTCGGGCAGCGTGTCGGGGTTGCCCAAGATGGCGTCGATCAGCAGGAGCGGTTCCCAGCCGCCGCCTTTCGCGTCGGGGGTGGAGATGTCGATGTTCTCCATCACTGGGGGAGGCGTGAAGAACCAGCCGATCGGCAGACGGAAACCTCGGGACAGGGCGAGGATCTCGTCGGCGTTGAACTGGCGGATGCGGCCGCCGGCGAACGATCGCTCGATGGCCGAGAAGCTGGCCGTCGACAGCTTCGATCCGAGGTAGGGCTCGAGTTCGGCCGCTGCCTGTTCCTGGGTCCATCCCCGCATCCTGCGGGCCTCGTGGATGCGGTAGGCGACGATCTGGTTCGGGGTCCAGGCGTTGTCGTTTTTTCGGCGGGCCATCTACCCACTCTAGTCAACGTGCATGCAGGTTTGTCTACCGCGCGGTTGCATTCGAATCACACCGATGATATTCCTGGGTGGTCTACGTCGAAGTTGAGTGATCAACGAGTGAGGCGGTGACATGGACGAGCGACCACCGGACGCCCTGACAATCGAAGAAGCCGCTCGAGTTCTGCGCATCGGTCGCACGAAGGCCTACGCCATGAGCCAGGAGTGGCGCGTCACCAACGGCGAGTCCGGCCTCATGGTTCGCGAAGTCGGCGGCCAGCTCCGCGTCCCGCGGGCGTGGCTCGAAGAACAACTCGGTGCGCCGGTTCTCTTCATCCCCGAGCCGTCCGATCGTGCCAAGCCCAACGGCCACACTGCGAAGCCTGCACCAGCCGACCGAGCCATCGAGCCGGAGCCGGCACCGACAGACGACCCCGCTCCAGCGCGACCGCCGACTCAAACGGCGCGGCCACGACGCCGCCGCAAGCGGAGACCGGCGAACAGCAACCAGCTCACCCTCCCGTTCAGCTGAGTCCGTCATGCATCTCACCTCCACCTCCCGACGACCTAACCAACAAGCGACAGACGAGTGCACGGCCCGTGCCGCGAGATGGACCAGCCGTGCCGGGAGGTGGTGGCGATGACGGCGCGCGCCACCACGCTCAAGGGCGCCGACGCCGGTGCCTACTACGTCGAGGCGCTGCCGAACTACTACCTCGACTCTGGCGAACCCAAGGGGATCTGGCACGGCCGCGGCGCTGAACGGTTCGGGCTCGAAGGCGAGATCATCGACGGCGAGTTCCTCCGCATCATGGCCGGACTACATCCTCGAGCACGTGGCGAAGCGCACCTCGGTCGACCGTATGGCGAGGACTCGGTCCGGGGTTTCGACGTGACCGCGTCGGCGCCAAAGTCGGTGTCGACATCGTTCGCCATCGGAGACGACCAGACCCGCGCCCAGGTGCTCGACGCGCACGACGCCGCGGTGGCCACGGTCGTCGATTGGATCGAGGCTCACGCCCACACCCGCTACCGCATCAACGGCGACGTGTCGATCGTCGACGCCGAGGGGATCATCGCCGCCACCTTTCGCCAGCACACCTCCCGGGCGCTCGACCCCCAGCTCCACACGCACATCGTCATCGCCAACCGGGTCCGCTCACCCGACGGCCGCTGGCTCGCCCTCGACGCCCGATCGCTCAAGATGGATCAGCGCACCCTCTCCGCGATCTACCACGCCACCCTGCGCTCCCAGCTCACCGCCCGCCTCGGCGTCGAATGGGAGCCCGTAGTCAACGGCATTGCCGAGATCGCCCACGTCCCCCGGGCCGTGCTCGAGGAGTTCTCGGCCCGCACAGCCGACGTCCAGCGCCGCATCGACGAGAAGCTGGACCGATTCATCGACGCCTTCGACCGTGATCCCACACCCAGGGAGCGCTGGCGTCTCGAACGCGAAGCCGTCATCGACAGCCGCCCACCCAAGAGCCACGACGTCGCCGCAGCTGGGCTTCACCGCGACTGGACCGAGCGCGTCGAAGAACTCGGCCACACACCCGAACGATTGGTCCGCCGAGCCACCGGCCGTCAGAGCGGACGCGACCTCGACATGCCCACCGTCGACAAGATGATCGACCAGGCCATGCAATTGCTGTCGGAGAAGCAGTCGAGCTGGCGACCCGCCGAGCTCACCCGCGAGATCGCCGCCGCCATCCCCACCACAGCGGTCATCCACCGCGACGACATCGGCCACGTCCTCGACACCCTCACCAACTACGCCATCAGAAAGCGCTGCGTCGACATCTCCCGCCCCATCCCCAACAGCGCGACCCTTCGCCGCGACGGCCGCCCGATCACCGAATCGATCGCCGACCGAGCCCTCACCACCGCCGACATCCTCGCCCAAGAAGAACGCCTTCTCGCCTGGGCCGAGCGCCGCATGACCCGAGACGGCATCGACTCCGCCGACGCCATCGACCGCGCACGCGTGGAACTCACCGGGCCCCAGGCAGAGACCGCAGCAGCAATCGCCGGTGACGCCGACCTCGTCCTCGTCGTCGGCCCCGCCGGCACCGGCAAGACCACTGCGCTCGCTCCGGCGGTGGAACAACTCCGGGCCGAGGGTCGCCCGGCGTTCGGCGTCGCTCCTTCGGCCGCGGCCGCCGATGTGCTGGCGTCGGAGACCGGCATCGACGCGGACACCATCGACAAGCTGTTGACCGAGCACTCCCTCGACCGGCCACCCCAGCACCGGTACGACCTCCCCGTCGGCACCACCGTCATCGTCGATGAAGCCGGCATGGTCCCCACCGACCGACTCGACACCCTCGCCCAGCTCGCTGACAACCGAGGCTGGCGCATCGCCCTGGTCGGTGACCCGATGCAATTCTCCGCCGTCGGGAGAGGCGGCATGTTCGACCACCTCATCGACACCCACGGCGCCATCGAGCTCGACCAGGTCCACCGCTTCACCCACGACTGGGAGCGCCACGCGTCGCTGCGGCTCCGCCGAGGTGACCCAACCGTCGCCGACGTATACGACCTGGAAGGCCGACTACACGGTGGCACCGCCACCCGCATGGATCGCGAAGCCCTCGACGCGTGGTGGACCGCTCGCCGCGACGGCGAAACCGTCGTGCTCGCCGCCTCCACCAACGAGACCGTCGCCCGACTCAACCACGCCGCCCAACAGCGCCGTATCGCGACTGGCGAGCTCGACAACCGTGGCCGTCACGTCGACGCTGGTGGCTACCGGTTCTGGGCCGGCGACGAGATCGCCACCCGCCGCAACCACCGCCAGCTCCACACCGACCAGGGCCTCATGATCCGCAACCGCGACCAATGGACTATCCACACAATCCACCGCAACGGCGACCTCAGCGTTCACGGACGATCCGGCACCATCCGCCTCCCCGCCGACTACGTCCAGCACCACGTCGAGCTGGCCTACGCCCAGACCAGCCACGCCACCCAAGGCCGCACCGTCGACCGATCCATCCTCGTCCTCGACGGCCCCACCGACGTCCGCGGCATCTATGTCGCGATGACCCGCGGCCGCAACCACAACGACGCCTACATCGCCACCATCGGCGAAGACACCGCCCTCGACATCTTCGCCGACGCCATGACCCGCAGCTGGATCGACCAACCCGCCCTCGCCCGCCAAGCCGAGCTCGCCGGCCACAACCGCCACCGACCCGGCACCCTTCCGCCCGAGGAGCTTCGATCCCTGCTGGGCCAGCAGGCACAGCTCACCTCGACGCTCGACCAGCTACGCACCGACCTCGACGAGCTGCCACGCGACTACCAGTGGGCTCGCCACGACCTCGAACGGGTGAAACAGCAGCTCGAATCCACTACTGCCCGACTCCAGGCTGCGCACGACACCATCGCCCGACACGACCGACCCTTCAGACGTAAAGGCCACGAGAACGCGATCCGCAACGCCCACCACGACATCGAGAACCTCCCCGTCGACATCAGCACCCAACGCACCCACATCGGGAAGCTCAGCGACAAGCACCACGACATCGACCGACGACTCCACAAGGCCGAACAACTCGACCAACGACGCCCCACCCTCGAAACCCAGCTCACCGACATCGACGCCCGCCTCAGCGAGGACCGCCGTATCCGAACCCGACAGATCCGCCGTGACCCACCCAGCCGGATCGTCGACACACTCGGACCCCGGCCGAACGGCGGGCAGCCCTCACGAGCATGGGACAACGCCGCCGGACGCATTGACCAGCACCAGGCCGCCTTCGGCCTCACCAAGGGTCTCGGACCCACCAAGGGCCGAAAGCTCCCGAGGGGCTTCCTGTTCAGCCGGGCGCTCGCCGCAGGCGACCAGCGCAGCATCGAACAAGCCATCACTCGCGAGCGGCAGCAGGCGCGCCAAATCGAGGGACCGGCACTCCGAATCAGATGACCCGGCGACCAAGCCCCGCCCCGAGGGGCAGGGCCGAACCGATGGTGTTCAACCGATGTGGCGTCAAGGGTCAGCTGCGGGACTTCGCTGTGCTCCGTGTCCTCGCCTTCGCCTGCCGGCGATCCCTTGACCCCAGGAACCGTCTCCCCACGCGCTCACGTGATCGCTCTGTATATGCGCTCATGGGGGATCTCGAAGTGCTGGAGGGGGACACCACGCGCGGTGAGACAGGCAGCGGTCTGGGCATATCCGTGCGCCATCAGGTGTACGGCCGGCAGTCCGCGAATGCCCCATAGGGTCGGACAGGCGGTCCCGACCGTCCCATTCTGATCTGCGACGGCGGCCCACTCCTCCGGCTCGGCGCCTCCAACCAGGGCTGAGAGAACCTGCTGGGTACGAGGGATCTCTTCCAACGAAACATGCAAGATCCGCCGAGGGATCTTTCCGGACCCGTCACGCAATGCCCGCCTGCTGTTTTCAAGCGTGCTCTGGAATGCCGCATGGAGCGCCCGGTCGAGGGACAGGAACGGCCAGTCAAGGGTCGTAGGCCACCGCCGTGTCCGCCAGGTCTTCGGGCGCTTTGCGGGAGCGGAAGCGTCCACGACCACATGGAACTCGACAGGCCGAGCGAACGCTGCGACGTCTCCGAGATCTACGCGTCCTACCTCGCCGAGGAGGCGCTCCCACTCCGTACCGAGGTTGTTCCAGACACCTCCATCGCCGAGGTGCAGGTCGTCGTAGAGCGGGTGGTACACCGTGCCGAGGTCTTCAGAACGCACGTGAGTCGAGGGAAGCCCTGGGAAGGAGGCCGAGCTGCGAATGGCTGTGGCAAGGCGCAGTCCCCCAGGCGCCAGCGCGACCGGCTCGTCTCGAAGACCCGGCGAGTACACGAGGCGATCGCTGAGCACGACCGGGCTGAGTGTTGCGAGGTCGACCGCAAGGAAGGCGTGGGTCCTGCTTGGGTGCTGCAAGTTCGCCAAGGGCACAGCGCCCCGATCAGCTCCGACCCAGTGGCGTTGGATGCCGGCGTCGTAGCTCCTCGCAACCAACGCGAGACCTCGGATTCTTGAGGTTCGCTGTGGCAGGGCGATGGGCCAAAGGCGCCGTGCGACTCGCTCGGCCACCATTCGGAGGAACCGGTCGACTGCTCGCGCGGTGGGATCATCTGGGAGCTCCAGCCCTGCGGCCGCGTTGACGAAAGAGCCGCCCGAGACCGACGCCACCCACTTGACTTGGTCCCATACTTGGCCGTCCGCCAGCGCCGCAACTGCGCCCGCTGCAAAGAGGGTCGCTCGGTAGCCGCCCCCGGATAGCGATACCCCGATCGTCGCCCCAGCGAGCTCGTTTCTCCCCTGGTGCTCGTTGTAGATCCAATCCTCCTGCGGCGCGGGGACGGCCGGTACCTGTGACCTCACCGTTCGAACGTACATCGCTGCATCGATGTCGGAGCGAGAAAAGCTCGCCCGTGCCGCGTCGTTCCACTCCTTGACCCAAGAACCGGCCGACTCTGCTGATCTGGCGCAGAATGGAAGGACCTATGGCGGACGAAGCCTCCGAGTACCTCGCACCCGAACAGCGCGCTCGCATCGACATCGATGCCCAGCTCGCCGCGTGCGGGTGGATCGTGCAGGACTACAAGCACGCCGCCATCGCCGCCGCCCAGGGCGTCGCAGTCCGCGAGGTGCCGACCGCAGCCGGACCCGCCGACTATGTGCTCTTCGTCGACCGCCAGGCCGTCGGGGTCATCGAAGCCAAGAAGGTCGGCACCACCCTCACCGGCGTCGAATGGCAGACCCACAAATACCAGACCAACTTTCCCGGCGAGCTCCCCGCCTTCCTCGTCGACGGTGCACTTCCGTTTGGCTATGAGTCGACAGGCAAGGAGACGCGCTTCACCTGCGGCCTCGACCCCGACCCGACGTCACGCCGCGTGTACACCTTCCACCGTCCCGAGACCCTCGCCCGCTGGCACGAAGACCACGTCAACTTCGGCGGCAACGCGACCCTTCGAGGCGGAATTCAGCTGCTACCGGACCTCGATCCCGTCGGTCTGTGGCCTGCCCAAGAAGAAGCCATCCGCAATCTCGAGAAGTCGCTCAAGGAGAACCGGGCCAAGGCGCTGATCCAGATGGCGACCGGCTCGGGCAAGACCTTCACCGCCGCCAACATCGCTTACCGACTGCTTCGCCACGCTGGTGCCAAGCGGATTCTCTTCCTCGTCGACCGTGGCAACCTCGGCCGGCAGACGATCCGTGAGTTCGAGGGGTTCGATACGCCCGACGACGGCCGCAAGTTCACCGAGCTCTACAACGCCCGCCGCCTCACCTCATCGAACCTCGACATCGCCGACGAGACGGCGACCAAGGTCCACGTCTCGACGATCCAGAGGATCTACTCGATCCTTCGGGGCGAGGAGCTCGACGAGGACCTCGAAGAGAAGTCCAGCTTCGACATGACCCCCGGTCGGCCGGTCGAGGTGGTCTACAACTCGGCGGTTCCGATCGAGTCCTACGACGTGATCATTGTCGACGAATGCCATCGATCGATCTACGGGGTGTGGCGCCAGGTCCTCGAGTATTTCGACGCCTTCCTGATCGGCCTCACCGCCACGCCCGGCAAGCAGACGTTCGGATTCTTCGACCAGAACCTCGTCATGGAGTACGGCCACGAAGAAGCCGTCGCCGACCGGGTCAACGTCGACTTCGACGTGTTTCGCATCCGCACCGAGATCAGCGAGTCCGGCGGCAAGGTCGACGCCGGGATGGTCACCGAGTTCCGAGATCGCGAGACCCGCGAGCAACGCTTCGATCGCATCGACGAGGACCTCGACTACGACCCTGCTGAGCTCGACCGAAAGGTTGTCGCCCGCGATCAGATACGCACCATCGTGCGCACTCTGCGCGACTCGATGCCGGTCATGTTTCCTGACCGGATCGTGCGCGACGACGGCCGCCTCCAACACATCCCGAAGACCCTGATCTTCGCCAAGGACGACAGCCACGCCGACGACATCGTCCAGATCGTCCGCGAGGAGTTCGGCCTGTCGAACATGGGCGCGGTGAAGATCACCTACAAGGCCGCCGAGTCTGGCCACAAGCCCGACGAGCTTCTCGCCCAGTTTCGCACCGGCTACGACACCCGCATCGCCGTCACCGTCGACATGATCGCCACCGGCACCGACGTCAAACCCATCGAGTGCGTCGTGTTCATGCGCATGGTCAAGAGCCGCAACTTCTTCGAACAGATGAAGGGCCGCGGCGTCCGCATCATCAACGACGACGACCTTCGCATCGTCACCCCTGACGCCACCGCCAAGGACCACTTCGTCCTGGTCGACGCCGTTGGCGTCACTGAGACCGAGCTCCACGACACCGTCCCCCTCGAACGCAAGCACGGCGTCGGCTTCGACAAGCTTCTCAACCAGATCGGCCTCGGCGTCACCGACGAAGCCGTCGTCTCCTCCATCGCCTCCCGGCTTGCCCGCCTCGACAAGCGCATCAGCGGCCCCGACCGCGCCGAGCTCGAAGCCGCCGCCGGGATGAGTCTCACCCAGCTCTCCCACCAACTCGTCCAAGCGCTCGACCCCGACCGCCACTACGCCGAAGCCCAAGCCGCCAGCGGTCTCGACGATCCCGGTGGCGACCAGGTTGCCGCCGCACGCAAGCAACTGGTCGAGACTGCACTCCAGCCGCTCGCCGGCAACTCAGAGCTGCGCGAGAAGCTCCTCGACGTCCGGCGCAGCTACGAACAGGTCATCGACGCCGCCACCAAGGACCGAGTCATCTCCGGCCAGTTCTCCAAGGACGCCACCGACCGGGCCCGCAAAACGATCGATTCGTTCCGCGAGTTCATCGACGAGCACCGCGACGAGATCACCGCCCTGCAGATCCTCTACAGCCAGCCCTACGGGGGCGGTCTCACCTACGCCGACATCCGAGAACTGGCGAACGCCATCGAACGCCCACCCCGCAGCTGGACCCCCGACATGCTGTGGCAGGCCTACGAAGCCCTCGACGCCAGCAAGGTGCGAGGCTCAGGCCATCGCCTCAACACCGACCTCGTCAGCATTGTCCGCTACGCACTCGGCAACACCGACGAACTCGTCGCCTACCCCGACCTCGTCAACGAACGCTTCGACGCCTGGCTCCTTCAACAGGACAACGCCGGCCGCGCCTTCACCCACGACCAACTCGCCTACCTCCACATGATCAAAGACCACCTCGCTGCCAGCCTCACCATCGCTCCCCGAGATCTCACCGGAGCCCCCTTCAGTGAACACGGCGGCCTCGGCCGAGCCCGCCAACTCTTCGGCGACGACCTCAACCCGCTGCTCCACGAACTCACCCAGGCGCTCGCAGCATGAACAACGAGCTACCGGGCGGGTGGGCGTGGTCGACCATCGGCGGGGTTGCAGATGTTCAGCTAGGTCGGCAGCGTTCGCCACAGCACCACCATGGCGAGCAGATGAGGCCCTACCTCCGCTCTGCGAATGTGACCTGGGATGGGATCAGCCTCGATGACGTCAAGGAGATGAACTTCGATGATGCTGACTTCGAGAAGTACTGCCTCGCTCCCGGGGACCTCCTACTGAACGAGGCCTCGGGTAGCCCCAACGAAGTCGGCAAGCCTGCGATCTGGACCGGCGAGCTGGAGGGCTGCTGTTTTCAGAACACTCTCCTGCGGCTGCGCCCGCATGGCGTCGATCGCGGCTACCTGTTCTGGTTTTGCTACTACGCCGCTCTGACAGGGCGATTCGGCGAAGCCGGTCGTGGTGTCAATATCCGGCACCTGGGGAAGCGCGGGCTTGCCGCGTTCCCGATCTCGGTGGCGCCTGGTGACCAACAGCGCCGAATCGTCGACTGGATCGAGGAACACATGTCCCGCCTCGATAGTGCAGCGGCAGCCGCGGATGCTGCCCGCGCCAAGGCTGATGCGCTAGCCCCGATCGCACTGCAGGGCCTCTTCTCAAGTGATTGGCCGGTTCGTCAAATCGCCGAAGTCGCACGGGTTGGCAGCGGCGCGACGCCGAAGCGGTCGGAGCCTCGGTACTGGACCGGTGGCACGATCCCCTGGGTCAACTCGGGTGCCGTCAACTCCCGGTCGATTGCAGCTCCGAGCGAGCTAATCACTGCCCAGGCGTTGGAGGAGACAAGCGTCAAGCTCTGGCCGCGTGGAACCGTGTTGGTTGCTATGTACGGCGAGGGTCAGACCCGAGGGAGGGCAGCTCGCTTGGAGATCGAATCCACGTGCAATCAGGCCTGCGCAGCGATCGACTTCGATCGGTCGTTGGTCAACGGTGACTATCTGCTGGCGTTCCTCAATGCGCGATATGAAGCCAGCCGCAAGCTCGCGTCCGGCGGAGTGCAGCCGAACCTAAGCATCGGTCTCGTGAAGAGCATGGAGATCCCGATTCCGGACCTTGACACGCAGGGCGAGGTGGCTCGACGGGCCGAGACGGTCGTCCTCGAGTCGGTGCGCCTGGCGAAAGGATGTGCCGGCGCAGTGAAGCGCTCCGGTCACCTTCGGCGCGCTGTCCTTGCAGCCGCCTTCTCCGGAAGGTGGGATTTCGACAGCAACACACTGGACGCGGTGGGACCATCCTCGGAACCATCCGGCTCTGCTTCGAAGAAGGTCGTATGAGCACCGATCCGCAAGCCCTCGTCCAGAAACTCTGGGACTTCTGCGATGTCCTACGGGACGACGGGTTGTCCTACGGCGACTACCTAGAGCAGCTGACCTACCTGCTCTTCCTGAAGATGGCCGATGAGCAGTACGAGTTGCTCGGCGAGGAGCGGGTCGTGCCGGAAGGGTTCGACTGGCCGTCACTTTTGAGCCGATCCGGTGCGGATCTCGAGGTGCACTACAACGAGATCCTGACGAGCCTTGGAGCGGGCGACAACATGCTCGGCGTTGTCTTCCGCAAGGCCCGTAACAAGGTCCAGAACCCGGCCAAGCTCGAACTGCTCATCAAGGACTTCATTGACGATCACGAGTGGCTCAGCCTCGATGCCGACCTCAAGGGTGACGCATATGAGGGTCTGATCGAGAAGACAGCCCGCGAGGGTGCCAGGGGAGCAGGCCAGTACTTCACGCCCCGGGCGCTGATCTCGGCGATCGTCGACGTGATGCAACCCGATACCTCGGATCGCATCTGCGATCCGGCCTGCGGAACGGGTGGCTTCTTCCTCGGCGCGTACGAGTCGATCGTGAGACGGTTCTCGCCGCTCGACCCCGACCAGCGCGAGCATCTGCGATCTGGCGCGTTCACGGGGTGGGAGATCGCCGAACTCCCGGCCCGGCTGTGCGCGATGAACATGCTGTTGCACGGTATCGAGAGTCCCGAGTCCGACTCGCCGGTACACGTCGACGACGCCCTGCGGGACGACCCCGGAGTGCGGTTCGACATGGTGTTGTCGAACCCGCCGTTCGGGCGGTCGTCGTCGGACAGCTACGAGCGGGAGAACTTCTGGACCACCACCCGCAACAAGCAACTCAACTTCGTCCAACACATCGTCGGCCTGCTCCGCGTTGGCGGCACCGCCGCAGTGGTCGTTCCCGACAACGTGCTGTTTGAGGCTGGCGCCGGCGAGACCGTCCGCCGCCGCCTCCTCCATGACTGCGACGTCCACACACTGCTGCGGCTCCCGACCGGGATCTTCTACGCCCACGGCGTGAAGGCCAACGTGTTGTTCTTCGAGCGCAAGGAAGGCGCCGAACACCCCTGGACCCGGGACCTGTGGGTCTACGACCTGCGGACCAACAAGCACTTCACGCTGAAGCAGAACCCGATCGCTCGGGCCGACCTCGACGACTTCGTCGACTGCTTCAAGTCGGGCGGCCGCCACCAGCGCGTCGAGTCCGAGAGGTTCAAGAAGTACACCTATGACGATCTGATCGAGCGCGACAAGGTCAGCCTCGATGTCTTCTGGCTCCGCGACGAGAGCCTCGAAGACACCGACAACCTCCCGGCGCCCGGCGTCATCGCTGCCGAGATCGTCGAAGACCTAGAAGCCGCACTCGAGGAGTTCCGAGCTCTGGCCGAGAGCCTCGAAGGTGTTGGCGTGGACCTCGATGAGGTCGTCGGGACGGGTGATGCCGAATGAGGGCGTCACACCCCGTCCGTACGATCGATCTGTATGGCGACGTCGCAGGAGCATCCGGTCATGGCTGATCGCTCAGGCATCGAGTGGACCGAGGTCACCTGGAACCCGACCACGGGGTGCGACAAGACCTCGCCGGGCTGCGACAACTGCTACGCGCTCACCCTGGCGAAACGGCTTCGAGCCATGGGCCAAGCGAAGTACCAGAACGATGGCGACCCGAGAACGAGCGGCCCCGGCTTCGCGTTGACCGTCCACGAGGACACCCTGGCTGCGCCATACCGGTGGAAGTCGCCACGCCTCATCTTCGTCAACTCGATGAGTGACCTCTTCCACCCGGATGTGCCGCTCGACTTCATCAAGCGTGTGTTCACCGTGATGGCCGAGACACCGCAGCACACGTACCAAGTGCTGACCAAGCGCTCCAAGCGACTCGCTGCTGTGGCCGCCGAGCTGGATTGGCCGTCGAACGTCTGGATGGGCGTGAGCGTCGAGACCGATCGCTACGCCTTCCGTTTCGATCACCTTCGATCGGTCGATGCGGCAGTCCGCTTCGTCAGCGCGGAGCCGCTGCTCGGCCCGTTGCCGAACCTCGACCTGACCTCGATCGATTGGCTGATCGCTGGCGGCGAGAGTGGGCCGAATGCCCGCCCGATGGACGAGGAGTGGGTCCGCGACCTCCGAGACCAGTGCGGAGAGGCAGGTGTTGCCTTCTTCTTCAAGCAATGGGGTGGCAGGACACCCAAGGCAGGTGGGCGTGAGCTCGACGGGGCCCTCCACGATGAGATGCCGGTGCTGATCGGCGGGAACTGATTGTGGGTCGTGCGTGGGGCTATTGGACCGTCGGCAAGCTCGACTTGCTCCGCGACTACCTCGACGCATTCACTACCGCTTCGAGCAGCCTGAGCGAGCGGATCTACCTCGACGTGTTCGCGGGCGTGGCCGAGAACGAGGAACGGCACACAGGCCGTGAGGTTGAGGGGTCGGCACGGATTGCGCTCTCGATCGACACCCCGCCCTTCACCCGACTGCGGTTCTTCGAGCTGCCCAACAAGGCCCCGGGGCTCGATGCTGCGCTCAGAGCTGACTATCCCGACCGGGACTTCCTGGTTGTGCCCGGTGACTGCAACCACGAGGTTCCGGGAGTCCTCGATCAGTTGAAGCACGTTGCGTGGGCTCCGACGTTCGCCTTCGTCGATCCGGACGGAATGGAAGCGCAGTGGCGAACTCTGGAGGCGCTGGCCGACTTCCGTTCGGGCCAGAAGACGAAGGTCGAACTCTTCCTCTTGTTCGCGGCCCCCCATGTTCACCCGACTGCTTCGCGTTGACGGTGCCGCTGTCAGACCCGAGGACGAAGCAGCCATTGACGCAATGTACGGCTGTAAGGAGTGGCGAGAGATCTACAGGGCACGCCTCGTTGGACGTATCGAGCCGTCGGACGCGCGCGACGACTACCTGAACCTCATGCGCTGGCGGCTTGAGACGGTGCTCGGCTACCGCTGGACTCACCCTCTGGAGATCAAGAACGAGAACGGGTCCCCGATCTACTACATGATCTTCGCCACCGATCACGAGGCTGGTACGAGGATCATGAGCAGCCTCTTCGCCAAGGCCGCTGCGGAGTTCCCCGCAATGCGTGAGGAGGTTCGCCGGCTCAGGAAGCAGCAAGACGAAGCCGCGCGTGGTGTGATGTCCCTGTTCAGCGCCAAGGATGACGCAGCAATGCGGGAGCCCGTGAGGCGAGGTGAGCGGTTCTACGAGCACACCCCGCCTACTCGGCCTTGGTGCCTCGGGGAGGATGATGATTCCTGAGCTCGACGTAAACCGGGTGCGGAAGTGGGCGCACGAGAAGACGCCGTCCGAGTACCGCGACGAGATGCGGGTCGAGGTAGACGAGACGCCGCGAGGACTGACGGTCTTCGACTGCCGGCCGCCGTGGAACGACTTGATCGGGCCGGAATGGTCGCGCACACCGATCGCCCGACTCGGCTAGGTGAAGAAACGCAACGAGTGGACCCTCTACTGGGCTGACCGGAACTCGAAGTTCCAGCGCTACTGGGACGCAGAACCAACGCAGCACGTCGGGGAGCTCCTCGACGAGATCGACGCAGATCGCTCCTGCATCTTCTGGGGATGAGCACGCCCTGGACGCCCGAGCCGTTCGAGGCCGACGATGGGTCGATTCCGTTCGAGGCGTTCATCAACGCTCTGTCGGACTTCAAGTTCGCCGCTCTGGATGAAGCGATTCGGGTCGTCCTGGCGGAGCGAGGGATCGACCTGGTCAGGACCGAGTGGCTCAAGGCACTCGGCCAGGGCTTGCACGAGTTCCGTGTGCGGCACGACGCGGACGAGATCGCCCGCATGTTCGGCCACGAGCCCGACGATCTTGATGCGCCACCCGAAAAGATCTTGCTGCGAGTCTTTGTCCACTTCCATGGCGACAAGATCGTTCTGCTCCTCGGTGGCTACGACAAGGGCAAGACCCCGAAGCCCAAGCGTCAGCAGCGCGAGATCGAGCGGGCCCGCAAGCTGCTGGCGCAGTTCAAGGAACGACAACGGCGGGACCGGTAGGGGAGCTGAGCCGTTGACTTGGTATGGGGAACTCCCCATACTGGTCGAACAGGAGAACTTGAGATGAGCCGAACCTACGAAGAGATCGCTGCTGAGCGCCGAGCGAAGCTCGACCCCGCATCGAATGAACACACCGAGGTGTTCGAGCAGGCGTATCGGATCGCCATGCAGGTCGTCGAGCTGCGCGAACGTCACGGCCTCACCCAGAAGCAGCTTGCTGAGCAGTGCGGCATGGATCAGGCCGACATCAGCCGCATCGAGCGCGGGTCGACCAGTCCCACCACGCGAGTTCTTCAGCGCATCGCCGACGCACTCGACGCAGATCTCAAGCTCGTCGCCCGCGCCTCCTGAGGGGCCCTGTCGCCGAGACTTCTAACGGATCTTCTAACGGACGGTCCGCCACAGGGCGTTATCCACAGGCACTCGCCGACACCGTGAAGCCACGAAAGCCCTGGTCAGAAGGCATTTCTGGCACTGATCGACATTGGTCGATATGGGCTTTCGCGAACTCATAACCCGAAGGTCGCAGGTTCAAATCCTGCCCCCGCCACCAAGTATGAAGGCCCGGAAACTTCACAGTTTCCGGGCCTTCGTTCGTTCTCTGGATCGTTGTGGGCGAGGTGCGAGGTAGCGGGCAGCAATAGGGCGATCGGCCACCCCGATCGAACCCACCCTCAGCGGGATCGAGACCTGAGCGGAGGGGGGTTCGGGGTCGGGGTGGTGTCACCCCACCCCGACCAGTCGGACGCTGTGGCCATGGACAGATACACACCACACACCGACATCGCATCTCGAGCCCGTTCGGAAGCCGCGGCCCGGCGACTCCTGGCCCTGCACGCGTTGGCCTTCGCTGTCGTCAACACCGCGAACGGCATCGCCGACGCGGCCGACGGCGGCGACTGGCGCATCCACTGGACGCTGCTGGGCTGGGGCACAGGCCTCGCGATCCATGCAGCCGTGGTCCTGTGGCCTCGACGGCTGCTGGGCTCCTGGGAACGGAACCAGGCCGCACGAATCGAACGGCGCCTGCGCAGCGAGACGGAGGCAACCCGATGACCTCACGAACCGACCCGAGCGCCCACGTCGACGCTGTCTCGCTGGACTCACTGCCGGCCTGGCCCCTCGCGACATCAATGACAGCGGAGCGCGACTACGTCGCCCGCGTCGAAGGGACGATCCCGCCCGGCCTACATGGCACGCTCTACCGAAACGGGCCCGGAAGGTTCGACCGCGCTGGGCTACGCAAGAACCACCTCCTCGACGGCGACGGCATGATCCAGGCCATCACCATCGAACCCGACGCGGTGCGCTACCGGAACCGATTCGTACGAACTCGCAAATACACCGAAGAGTCTCTCGCCAATCGGTTCCTCTACGACACCTGGTCCACCCGACGCCCCGACGCCGACCCGACGGACCCGCCCGCCATCGAGAACCAGGCCGGCGTCACCGTCGTGCATCGCAACGACACCCTCTACGCCCTTGACGACGGACCCGGGATCTACGAACTCGACCCGGTCACCCTCGACACCCGCGGACCCGCGGCGCTCGACATTCCCGACGCCCAGCCGACCCTGTTCACCGCCCACACCCGCATCGATCCCGCCGACGACTCATGGACGCTCGTCGCCGGCAGCGGGCACCATCAACACACGATCACCTTCGACCGCCACGGCCGTGCCGCCCGCCAGGTCGTCGTGCCGCTGCCGCGTCCGGCTTGGATGCACGACTTCTTGATGACCGAGACGCACTTCGTGTTCGTCTGCCATCCGCTCAGCATCGACCAGATGCGCTTCGTCGACTGGGGCTGGGCCCTCTGGGACTCCTTCGACTGGCGGCCCGACGAAGGGAACCTCATCGTGGTCGCCGACCGCCACGGCCAGGCGCCGCCGCAGGTGTTCGAGGCGCCAACAGGGTTCATGTGGCACGGCATGAACGCCTTCGACCGGGGCGCCGAGATCGTCGTCGACTACATCGGCTACACCGAACCCGACCATGCCTTCGGCCCGGACCCACAGCTACGTGCGGTCATGGAAGGGCGTTCAGGCAACGGCGACGGACCTGGCACGCTTCGTCGAGTTGTCCTCACCCCCGGACGGTCGGCCACGACCGAAGAAGTCCTCTACGCGAACTGCGAGTTCCCCCAGGTGCCGGGCCGGCTTTCGGGACGTCCCTACCAGCGTGGGTTCATGGCCACGACCCGTCCTGGCGAGGGAGTCCTCCCGTCAGGCGTTGCACGAGTCGACCTCGACTCGGGCGAGGTCGACAAGTTTCAATTCGACGTCGATCAGTACGGCGTCGAGCCGATATATGCCCCCGACGGCGATGCCGGCTGGCTTTTGACCATCGTCAACGACGCCTCAATCGGAGCGGCCCACCTCGCGGTCTTCGATGCGGAACACCTCGCCGCGGGCCCGGTCGCCCGAGTCCACCTCGAGCACACCACACCCTTCAGCTTCCACGGCTACTGGAGCCCGAAACCGTGACCAATCCCTACTGCATCACCATCCGTGGGAGGGTCTCTGAGCGCATGCTCGGCCCCTACATCGACGAGTTCGTCATCGCTCGAACGGTATCGACGACCACGCTGAGCGGATCCATTCGCGATCCCGCTCATCTCCACGGCGTCGTGACCCACCTCACCGGTGTTGGCCTCGAACTCATCAGCGTCGAACCGGTCGGGCGTTAGCCGGCCAGGGCCACACGACAAGCGCCCCGCCAACCGCGACGACCACGGACCCAACCACCCACGCGACGGTCAGTCACAGCAGGCCCAGACCGCGCGCCCGTGCAACGCACTGATCACGCGACGACACGCCCAGCTTTCGATAGATCGCCTTCAGGTGGCCTTTCGTTGTGTTGTGGCTCACGTACAGCTCGGCGCTGATCTCGCGCCCGGTCAGATCGCTCGGCAGGAGCCGCAACACGGCGAGTTCGCGATCGGTCAGGTCCTCGACGATCACAACGTTGTCTGGCGTGTGCGGGTCTCGGCGCTCGCCCCTGAGTGTCTGGCCCCGAGCCACGGCGACGAGTTCGGGGAGCCGCCCGGGGTCCGTCATCGATACGACCAGCTCGTCGGCCTCGCCCAACAGTGCTTGCGCCTGGACCTTGTGTCGCCGGGCCGCTTCGAGGCGGGCCGCGGCCACCAGGGCAAGCGTGGCTGCCCCGCGCGCGTTCATCAATCGAGACATCTCGAGCGTGGGCTCGATCTCGGCCGCGGCCTGGTCGACGTCGCCGTCGTCGAGCCAGAGGTGGCCGAGCACGAGTCGAGCCCAGAGCAGCGTTGGTGACCCGTCGAGCGTCGTGCCGTCGGCGCTCCCCAACGCATTCTCAGCCGTCTCCTTCGCTTGGATCCGTAGGCCGCGCTCGTACAGGACGGCCGACTGGAAGGACAGTGCGAACAACACCGTCAGGTGATTGTCTTCGACGGTCGCCGTCTCGAGCACGACCTCGAGAAGGCGACCCGCTTCCTTGAGATCTCCCTGGTAGAAGAGCACTGCGGCGAGCAGGCTCTGGCTCTCGACGAGCTTGTCGCCATCTGTGTGAACCTCAACGGCGGCTTCGAGGTGCTGCTGGGCGGCGGACATCTCTCCCTGCATGCGCAGCTGGATGCCGAGGTTGCGATGCACTTCGGCGAGCAGCTCCGGCTCGTCGTCACCGATGACCTCACGGGCTCGGTCCATCCATGCCGTGACCCAAGCGGGCGACTCCCCGGAGTTCAGCCCGACCCGGGCCCGGGCGAGACAGAGACGGGGTCTGGAGGAGACCACGTCATTGCCGAGACGATCGAACCAATCGTTGAGAAGTGCCCAGCGGCCCGCGGCGACCGCCTGACCCCAGTTCTCCACGACGATAGATGCCGCGAGATCGACCTCGGACGCAGCGTGAGCGTGATCGAACGCTGCCTCGGGGGTACAGCTCGCGTGGAGCCAGACAGCGGCGCGTCGGTGGAGTTCGACGGTGTCGATGTCACTCACGGAGAGTTCGTCTCGTAGCCACTCGAGCAGGAGGTGATGGAACCGATACCACTCCGACCGTTCGTCGAGCGGTACGAGCAACAGATTGTCCCGCTCGAGTTCCCGCAGCCTCTTGGCGGATCCGGTCGTCTCCAGGACAGCGTCGCACAGCCCGCCACAGAACTCATCGAGCACTGCGATCGACATGAGCAGCTCGCGGACCTCCGCGGTCTGGCCATCGATCAGCTCCGAACGGAGGTAGTCGGCCACGAGCCGCGTGTCACCTGCGAACTGAGTGAGGTAGTCGTCTGCATCGCCGTCCCGGCCGATGGAGAGAGCGGCAAGGTAGAGACCTGCGCCCCAGCCCTCCGCTCGGGCGTTGATGCCAGACACCACGTCGGCCGCGACGGGCACCGAGATCGCCTCCGAGAGCAGCTGGTCGGCTTCGGCGTCGCTGAAGGCAAGATCGTCGGCACGCACCTCGACGAGGCGCCCGTCCACCCGAAGGCGTGACAAGCTCACGAGTGGCGGCTCCATCCGCGTGGAGACGACGAGATGGCCACTGGCGGGCATCCACTTCAAAAGGCGATCGACACCGGTGTGGATTTCGGGGTTCGCGATGACGTGGTAGTCGTCGAGGACGAGCACGAACTCGGCGCTGGGCGATAGGACCGCAGCGAGGGTGTCAGCGAACTGGGAAACGGTGGTCGCTGATGTGAACACGTCGCCGGAACGGGCGCCGAGAGCTCGCGACGTCGCAGTCGCCACATGGGCGCACAGCCGTGTCTCGTCGTTGTCGGCAGGGTCGAGCTGCACCCAGGCGACCGGCGCGTCGATTTCGTTGAGCCACTGCGACAGCAGAGTCGACTTCCCCCAACCGGCCGGCGCGCACACGAGCGCCACACTGGCGGGCTGCTCGAAACACCCGTCCAGTCTTTGGTTGAGGCGGGAACGCTCGACCCGACCGCCTCTCGGTGTGGGCAGCGCGAGCTTCGTCGGCACGATGAACGGCGCTGCTTCCTCCATCTCGCCAGTATCGCGAACACTTCGCGGGAGCGGGCCCTGCCACGGCGGGGAGGTGCGCGCCGACAATGAGGTCGCGCTTGGTGATCCAGGTGCCGAGGTCGTCGCCGCCGACCAGGAAGAACCAGGCGAGCAGCACCCAGAAGCCGGACGCCGCAACCCACGTCAG